>DAITPV010000245.1:0-3722 GCA_036833435.1 Actinomycetota bacterium
GCCCGCGGCCGGCCCGAACCCGCTGGCCGTGGCCGGTGGCCCCAGGCTCGGCCCATCCCTCACCAGCAGCCTGACCAGGCCCGTGATCAGCGCGACGGCGAACAGCCCCAGCGCCGCCCAGAACCCGTACTCGAACTGCACGTCGACGAACAGCCGGGCCTGTGACGGGATGAGCCCGTCGATCTCGCTCTTCACCAGGAACAGGGCGATGCCTCCGCCCAGCCCCAGGATCATGGCAAGGATCGGACCCCCCATGCCGGGAAGCAGGCTGAGGAAGATCCCCACCGCCGCTGCACCCAGAGCGATGATGGCGAACAGCTGAGAGTTGTTGCTCCCCTCAGTCCCGGTCTGATCGAGCCCCCCGAGGCCGGGGATCGCCGTGGCCGTCGGCCCGGGCGTGGGGGCCTCGGTGTCGGTGTCGGTGTCCTCTCCCGAGGCCTCGCCCATGACCAGGTCGATCCCCGTGAGGGTCTCCTCGAAGTCCGTCTCCGAGACCTGCGCTCCGGCCTCCTCTCCGAACGAATCACCCAGCCCCTCCGCCAAGCCCTCGGCGAATTGCTGTCCGAAGTCCTGCGAGCAAGAGATGGTCACGAACGGCAGGAAGAAGCACAGCCCGGCGAGCAAGAAGAAGGGCGAGGACAGGAAGCGTTTCATCCGTTTCCTCCAGGATCGGGGTCCGACACTACTTAGTCTCCGTGGCGGGGGGAGTCAAGTCGGTGTCGTCCGGACCATCGTCAGACGAGCCACGGCGAAGGATGATCCACGTCCCGAACGAGATCAACGCCCCGGCTACCGCCAGGGCCGCGAGGGCCAACAGGAGCGCCGCCTGGCGGCTCATGTCCCCAGGGCCCGGCGGCGAGCCTCGGTACGGCGCTCCGCTTCCAGCCGCTCGAGCTCCACCGAAGAGTGGTCGGCGAACCGCATGGACTCCGCGATGGTCCGGTGTCCGGCCTCCTCGGCGATCAGCCGGTGCATCTCCTGGCATACCCGCCGGTACACGGGATGGCCCTGCGGCGTGGTTCGCAGCTCGATGAGGTGCATGGCCTCCCGGGCGTTCATGTGCATGAAGAACCGGATCCGATGGGCCATGGACACCGCGTACTGGGCCACGTGCTCGAGTCCCGCGGAAGCCAGCTCGTCCCGTAACGCTGCGGACTCCTCCATCGTTCGGTTCCAGTCCTCCGCCGCCCCGGCCTCGTCGATCTCCGGAGGGCGGTCGAAGCCGTGTTCGGTGGTGAGCGCTTGCCACTCGATGCTCAGCAGTCGGTGTCGCTGGAGGTCCCTGAACGCCCCGTAGTCGCACAGCACGTCGAATCGGTACGAGGTCCGCTCGAACGCCCGGCCCGGCTTGTGTCGCCGGTTGGTCCGGTCGCCGACGTATGCATCCAGCACCCGGATGCGGTCCTCGGCCGACATCCCTCGAGCCCTCTCCAGGAGCACGTCGTCGGGGAGTGAGGTCGCAGCATACAGGGCCGCGGCCACCACCTTGACCTCTCCTTCGGGGTCGAACTCG
This sequence comes from Actinomycetota bacterium, assembly GCA_036833435.1. GTDB lineage: Bacteria > Actinomycetota > UBA4738 > UBA4738 > CALAEC01 > DAITPV01. Next base: position 1,514 of record DAITPV010000245.1, read on the forward strand.
GTGAGCACGACTTCGGGACGGGCTCCTTGTGAACGGTCGAGCATCAGTCGCTCCGCCACCTCTGCGGTTCGCTCTCGTGTCGACCGCAGGTACTCCGACCAGGCCACGCCGCGGTCGGCCACGTCGACCCTCCGGAGAAACGCGGGGATCACCTTCCGAAGCTCGGTGAGCATGAGGTCGCCGTAGTGGCGGACCTCCTCCAGGGGATGGGCGGCCATCCGCAGCAGGAGCTGCTCGTATGCCTGGCCCGTGGCGTAGATGCCCACATTGGTCCGAGTGGCGGCGGGAAGCAGACCCCGGAGTGCGTCGCAGGCCTTGGCCCGGATCGACATCCGGTACACGAAGTCCGAGTCGTCGGGATCCCGGGGGAACAGGCCGCGGAAGAACTCCTGCATGGGCTCCAGCCATCGGGCGTATGTCTCGAAAGCACGATCCAGGACCGAGCCGTATCGCTCGCCCAGCCCGGCGTTCACGACCTCCGGCGGCACCGCGTACCGCCACCGTCCTCCGGGTCGGTCGTCGTAGGGCACGTAGCGAGTGGACTGCTCCAGGTACGCCGCCAGCCTGCCCCACTCAAGGACCTTGGCCAGGGGCTGTGAGGCCTGCTCGCAGGCCAGGTGCACGCCGCCGAGCTGGGCCACGGAGTCGTCGCCGTACTCCACGAAGACCCGCTCGTACAGCTGCTCGGCGCGCTCAGTTCCCACCGAGGCGTCCTCCGGCGCGGCCGTCGCACCCTCGGAGAACTCGTCGAGGAACAAGCGCCGGAGGGACTTCGGTGACCTGGAGTACCGGGCGAACAGCGCTCCCTTGGTCACCTCGGGCAGGTTGACCAGGGCGAACACCGGACCGTCGAGGTTCGTGAAGTGGGGGGCCAGGACGGCCCGCTCCTCGTCGGAGAAGCGCTCCTCGACCAGGTCCACCCGGTGATGGTAACGCGGGCGAGTGACGGCCCGGCCAGTCCTCAGGGGGTGGGCGTGGGGGTGATGGTGATCGTAACGGTGGGGGTCGGCTCCGGCCCCTCGGACTCGGTGACCACCACGGTGCTCCCGTCCTCGACCTCGTCGCCTCCGGCCGGATCCTGGCTGGCCACGGTCCCGGGCTCGCATTCATCGGAGAACTCCGAGCCGGCCACCTCGAACCCCAGGCCCGCTCCCTCGATCTCCGACTCGGCGCTGTCGAGGTCCTCGCACACCACGTTGGGGACCACCACGGTTCCGGGGCCGGACGACACCACCAGGGTCACCTCGGCCCCTTCCTCTACCCGTGTTCCGGCGGCTGGACTCTGCCGGATCACGGTCCCCTCCGCCTCGTCGCTCTCCTCAGAAGTCACACCCACGACGTCGAGGCCCTCTCCCTCCAGGATCTCCCTCGCGGCCTCCTCGGTTTCCCCGATGACGTCGGGGACCTCCAGTGGCCGGGGGCCCTTGGAGACCGTGAGGGTGACGCTGTCGCCTTCCTCGAGCGTGGCCCCCGGCCCCGGCTGCTGCTCGAGGACTTCGCCCGCGGGCGCCTCCTCGTCGAACCTTCGCTGATCCACGTTGACCACCAGCCCCAGTCCCTCCAGCTCTGCGGTGGCCTCGTCCTCCGGCTGTCCGACCACGTTGGGCAGGGAAATCGGCTGGGGCTCGTCGCCCAACAGCGACTGGACCAGGAAGTAGCTGGCCAGGGCGAGCAGCCCCAGGCCGCCGACCACGGCAAGGACGATCAGCCACATCCGGCGGCGGGAGCCGCGCTCGTCGGGAGGGACCTCGTCCAGAACCGCGGTGCGGTCCTGCGCGGTCAGTGCCTGTGTGGTGTCCCCTGCGAGGACCGGTGTGGCCAGGATGGGCTGACCGTGAGCCAGACGGTTGAGGTCCTCGCGCAGCTCCTCGGCCGACTGGTACCGGTTGGCCGGGTTCTTGGCTAGCATCTTCATGACCACGGCCTCGAGGTCATTGGACACGTCGGGATTGATCTGACGCGGGGGGACCGGGTCCTCCTTGACGTGCTTGTAGGCGATGGACACGGGGGAGTCGCCGGTGAACGGCGGCGCGCCGGTGAGCATCTCGTACAGGACGCAACCGAGCGAGTAGATGTCGGAGCGGGAGTCCACCGTCTGGCCCTGGGCCTGTTCGGGGGACAGGTACGACGCCGTCCCCAGGACCGCCGCGGTCTGGGTGAGGGTGTCGCCGGTGGTAGTTCGGGCGATGCCGAAGTCCATCACCTTCAC
>DAITPV010000246.1:0-3660 GCA_036833435.1 Actinomycetota bacterium
GTCCGCCGATGGCAACCCCCCTCGCGGCGGACGCCCACCGGCAGGATTCGAGGCTTCCGGTGTCGAAGCGGTCTCCGACGACAGGAGGAGATGCCCGTGCGCAAGGTCATCATCGCCGCACTCGCTGCCGGAGCGCTGCTTGCCGGCCCGTTCGCCTCGAGCGCGTCCGCCGACCCGGTACGTGAGACTTTCTGCCGGGCCGCCGAGAAGCTCGGGGTCGTGTGGGTGCAGGACTGCAACCTGCGCTGAAGCAACAGACTCAGTCGAGCAACGCGTCCATGGTCTGAAGCGCGTCGCTCAACCGCTCGGCCAGTAGCCTGGCGAACAGCCGGTGGACGGCCGCCGCGAGCTCCGGCTCCCCCCGCTCCATGTCCGCGAGCTGTTCGGCGGTCAGCCGGTAGAGCGTGCTCGGCTCGTCGGTGACCACCGAGGCGGTACGGACCGTGCCGCGGTACAGGGTGACCTCACCGACCACCGTGCCCGGCCCCATGGTCCGCAGGCGGACGTGGTCTCCGTCCGGCCGGACGAACTGCACCGTGAGTCGTCCGGACTCGAGGAAGTACAGGTCCTCGGAGGGGTCCCCCTGGCGGATCAGCTCGTGGCCCCCGGGGACCTCCACCCGCTCCAGGTAACGCATCAGTCGCTGGGGATCCACCGAGGACCCGAGCTCCTCCCCGAGCAAGACCGCAAGGTCGCGGCGAGGTGCCGGACCCAGCGCCCCCGCAGCCTCGAGGAGACGGTCCTCGCTCCACTGGACCCCCACATCCATCTCCGGGAACACCCGGAGGTGCTCCAGCTCCGCTTCCGCGAAGCCGCCCTGCTCCAGCTGCCGGTGGACCTGCTCGGACAGGCCGGTGAGCAGCATGGTGAAGTCCCGCGACTCCGCGAGCTGGTGAGCCTTCACGAAGGCCAGCACGGCCGATGAGTCCAGGCCGGTCACCCGCTGGAAGTCCATGACCAGGTACTCGAGGCGAGCAAGCTCCGGATCCTGGATCCGCGTGCGCATCCGCTCCAGGAGGGAGTGCGCGGTCCCAAAGAACACGATCCCCTGGAGCCTGAGGATGTGGATCCGGTCGCCCTCCGACCTGAGGATCTCGAGGTCCGAGGGATCCCGGTCCACCTTGCTCCGGTAGAGGCTTCCTCGGAGCTCGTTGCGGACCACGTTGGTGCGGCTGTAGTCGATCACGAACAGCGTGATGGCCAGCACCAGGCCGGCCCCGACCCCTTGAAGGAAGCCGAACAGGGCCACCACGAGCAGGATCACCAGCACCACCAGGTAGTCGCGCCGGATGAGCTTGGTTCGGGCCTCGACGACCCACTCGAACAGGAACGACAGGCCGAGGAACACCACCAGGCCACCCAGCACGTACCGGGGGAACAGCGACAGCACCTCGGCCCCGAAGATCAGGGTCCCCACGCAGATGGCCGCGGCGACGAGCCCCACAAGTCGGCTCGAGCTTCCCGTCCTTTTGGCCAGGGCGGTCAAGCTTGTGGCGTGGAAGCCCACCAGGCCGCCACCCATCGCCCCGACGACGTTAGACAGGCCGGCCGCTCCCAGCTCACGGTTGAGATCTGCGTCGCGGTTCACGATCAGCTCGATCCCACTGGCGTTGAGCAGGAGGGCCAGCACGCCCACCAGGAGGAGCGCGAAGATGTTGGCCGCCTGGCCCAGGATGGCTCCCCAGTCGGCCCGGGTTAACGCCTCGAGCGTCAGCGGATCGAACAGGTCGCCGCCATACGGGAACGGGCCCATCAGCCACCGATGGACTTTGGCCAGGAGGACCGAGGTCCCGGTGACCGCCAGCACCCCGTAGAACAGCGCGATGCCTCCCACGACCGCGGCGGGGATCACCAGGAAATGCCGGATCCGGCGAACCAGGATGTACAGCACGATGGCGAAGACCACGCCGGGGACCCATTTCAGCAGCGGGTCCGGCCGCACGAACCGGTGCAGGTTCTGGAGGGTGGGGGTCCGGTCGGCCAGGATGCCCACGCCGCCCTTGAACAGCAGCCACCCCGTGCCGGCCAGGAAGCCCCCGATCACCGGGTACGGCACGAACCGGATGAGGTCTCCGAGCTTGAACCGACCCAGCAGCAGAAACACCACTCCCGTCAGCGCCGATGTCAGGATCACAGCCGCCAACAACGTGAGGAACGTGGTGTACAGGGCTCCCGGGGACTCCCTGGTGATGGCCACCGTGATCAGGGCGAAGATCGCGGCCGTGATGTCCTGGACGCTTCCCACCACGCCGGGAACGCTGGTTCGCAGGGAGATGACCGTCATGATCGCCGCGGCCCCGAACAGGTTGAACCCGATGGCCTTGGGGAGATGGACGGCGGCGTCTCCGCCGTACACCAGTGCGGCGAAGGAGCTGGCCAGGACCACCTCGATGATCCCGATGACCACCCCGGCGGTCAGGGTCGGGATGAGCTGACGGGGGCGAAGCTCCTCCCGCAACCAGGCCACTTCCGCTCCCTTCCGCCGATGGGTGCCTACTAGGTACCCCGCCGCGCATCCACCAGGCAATCTGGCGGTGGGCGGAATTTCCGAAGAATGCCGAATATCCGAGACGGGCGCTCGGGGGTCCCTGGCGTACGATGGGGGCGTATGGAGGCCGCGTTCTTCGACCTCGACAAGACGGTCATCTCGAAATCGAGCTCCCTGGCCCTGTCCCGGCCCTTCTACCGGGCCGGACTGGTCACCCGGTCGCAGCTGCTCCGGGGGGCCTATGCCCAGCTCGTCTACCTGGCCCTGGGGGCCGACGAGAAGCGGATGGACCGGGCCAAGGACGGCATGCTGGCCCTGACCAAGGGGTGGGATCAGCACGAGGTGGAGGAGGTCGTTCGCGAGGCCCTGGAAGAGGTGGTCGACCCGTACATCTACCAGGAGGCCTTGGATCTGATCTCGCTCCACAAGGCTCTGAGCCGCAAGGTGTACATCGTTTCCTCTTCACCTCAGGAGGTGGTCAGGCCACTGGCCGAGCGGCTGGGCGCAGATGACGTGGTGGCCACCCGGGCGGAGATCAAAAACGGCAAGTACACCGGTGAGCTCGAGTTCTACTGCTACAAGGAAGAGAAGGCCCGGGCCATCCGTGAGCTTGCGGAGCGCGAGGGGATCGACCTGAGCCGATCTCACGCGTACTCGGACTCCATCACCGATGTCCCGATGCTCGAGGCCGTGGGATTCCCCGTGGCGGTCAACCCCGACCGAGACCTCCGCAAGGTGGCCAACCAGCGAGGGTGGCGGATCCGTGACTTCCGCCGGCCGGTTCGCCTGCGCGACCGGTTCGGCGAGGTTCGACGGCCGTCGCCCGTCGCCATCGTTGCCGGCGCGGCCATGGTGGCCGCGGTCCTGGTGTGGGTCTACCTCAGGACCCGGGGGTCACGAGGAGAAAGGCGACTCGCGGACCTGACGGGTTGAAAACCGCTCCCGGGGAGGCGGAGAATCCTGTCGAGGCGCCGCGAGGTGCCTCCGAAGGGGGCAGAACCCACGCTCGGTCTGCCGCGGGAGGCAGGCTCGGGCACGACGCCGGAAGGCGCTGTCCGAGCGGTTGCAGCGAGAGCGCTTGGTAGCTGCCCCCTTCGTCGTGCGTGAGCTAGTGGGCCCGAGCCCGGACCCGAGAGGCGATCCGCTCGAGGCGTTCGGCCAGGCGTTCCGAG
>DAITPV010000247.1:0-3651 GCA_036833435.1 Actinomycetota bacterium
GATCTGACGATGACACCCCCGCCCGCGTCGAACGCTGGGCCGGGCGGGATGGCCGGGTCCGAACGATCGTGGAGCCCGGAGCGAACATCCCCACGGGGCGGAACCGGGGGATCCGAGCCGCGACCAACGGGATCATCGCTTGCACCGACGCCGGCTGCGTGCCGTCCGCCGACTGGCTGAGATCGCTCCGGGCTTCGTTCCTGGAGGATCCCCGCCCCGACCTGGTGACCGGCGTCTATCGGGTCACCGGCGGTGGACCGCTGCTGGACGCCATGGCCGCTGCGGCCTATCCCGACGTTGAGGAGACGAGGCGTCCCGGGCCGCTGGCCCGGATCTACGGGCGGCTCCTGGGCCGGGCGTACGACGCGACGATGCCCACCGGAAGATCGATGGCCTTCACCACTGAGGCCTGGCGGGTGGCCGGCGGCTTCCCCGAACACCTGGATGCAGGGGAGGACGTGATGTTCGGTCGGTCGGTCGCGGGCGCCGGATACCGGTGCCTGCTCCAGGTCGATGCGGAGGTCCGATGGGCCCAGCGCCGCACGCTCACCCAGGCGGCAGGCATGTACTTCCGGTACGGCGTGGGGGACGGGCTCTCCGGGGATTCCCGGCTGATCCTCAGGAACCTGGCGCGCGCGGGCGCCTATGTGGCCGGCCCGGTGCTTCTCTTCCGTGGGGGGAGGATCGCTCGCGCCGCGGTGATCGCCGCGGCGCTCTCCTATTTTTCCCTGCCCCTGGCCCGGGCTCGCCGAAGGCCCAATCCGGGACCCGTCGCGCTTCTGGTCCCCGTGGCCCTTGCGGTGAAGGACGTGTCCAAGGCAGCCGGCTGCCTCACGGGACTCCTCAAGCGGTCGGCTTCCCCCGCTGTCCCAACACCCGAGCGGCGACGCGACGGAGCCGTGGGTGCTGGACCGCCCCCCGCAGGCGGGTGAAGCCGGGCATCAGCTTGACCGCGAACGTGGAGAAGGCGTCTCGGGCGTTCACGCCGCGCCGGGATACCGCGAAGCGGCCGCCGTCCACTCGAACCGAGAAGGCGACCTCGTAGCCGGAGTCCCGGACGGCTCGCACCGCGGCGTCGTCGAACGCTCCTTCGGGATAGGAGAACGCTCGCGGGCGATTCCCAGCCAGATCCGCCAGGGCCTGGGCCGAGCCGTCCACCTGCCGGACGAGATCGCCTCGGTCCAGGCCGGTCAGGAGGGTGTGATCCATCCCGTGAGAGCCCGGCTCGATGCCGAACCCGGAGAGCTCTCGAACCTGCGAGGCCGTCATCAGGTCCTCGTCCGGCATCCGGAGCATCCACGAGGATCGTCCGCCAAGTCGGCCCGGACAGATGAACGCGACCGCCGGGACCCGGTGCCGAGCCAGGATCGGGCCGGCGATCTCCAGCGTGGAGATGTACCCGTCGTCGATGGTGACGAGCACCGCGCGCTTCGGCCAGCGCCCCGCCCGTAACCCCCCCAGGAAGGCGGTCAGATCCAGAGGCCGGTAGAAGCGAGCCAGGTACCGGATCTGTCGCTCGAAGTCCTCTTCCGGAACGAACAGGTTGAACGGGTCGGCCGCGGGTGGGCGGCGGCCGAACCCGTGATACATGAGTACAAAGGGTCGCCCCACGGATTCACACCCGACTAGAGCGTTGGTCCGACGATTCCCGTGCCGCCGATCAGTGATCCCACCTGGCGTTTGCCGGGTCCGGGATCGACCTTGTCCAAACCCTTGCCCGGCCTCAACGTGTCGGCCCCGGTACCTCCGCTCAAGACGTCGCGTCCAGCCTGACCATGGAGCGTGTCGTTGCCGCTCTCTCCGTGGAGGACGTCGTTCCCTCTTCCTCCGTACAGGATGTCCGCTCCCCGGGCGCCCCACACGACGTCCTTGCCTCCCCCGGCGCAGACAACATCCCCCCCCTCGGTCCCCTTCAGGATGTCGGGGCCGTTGGTTCCCTCGACCGTGCAGGTCCTCGCCGAGGGGCCACCGGGCTCGCCCTGGAGGTACGTCCGGAGGTACGCCTTGAGCGCGTCGTAGACGGGCTTGGGAGCGAGGTTCCGGGTCAGGAGCCCGTAGTTGTCCAGATGCAGATCCCCCGTCTGCCGATTCCGCTCGTTGTACCAGAACAGGTTGGTGACGTACGGATGGTGGTCGGCCACGTATTCCATCGTCCTGACCAGGTAATCGCCTTGCTGCGCCTCCGTGACCCCTTGATCCCACGGCGGAAGCCCGGCCGGGTTGCCGTGGGACGACCACCCGAACTCGGTGAACCAGATGTCCTTGTGGCCGTCGCCATGGCTGGCCATCAGATCCCTGACCGCGCGGACGTGAGACAGGAGCCAGATGTTGTTCCCGCCGGTGTCGGGGGCTTCCGGGGGGAGGTCGGCGGGAGCCTGATACGGGTGGGTCGACATGATGTCGAAGGATCCCTGAATGCCCAGGTCGTACAGATCCGCGAGCCATCCCGTGTCGTTGTACGCGGGGCCGCCGAGCACGACCTTGGCCAGCGGATCACCGGCCTTGAAGCCGGGGTAGGCGACCTGGACCAGCCGGGCGTAGTCCTCGGCGGTTCCGGTCCAGAAATAGTCCTCATTGGGTTCGTTCCAAACCTCCCACGCCGCCACCCGTCCCCGGAAGTGTTCGGCCGCCCACCGAGCGGCCAGGGTGTAGTCGAGTGGGTTGGTCGGCGGCGCGTACACCCCGGCTCCCCCGTTCGCCCAGCCGGGGGTGCGCCACAGCATGCCCAGAACGTTGATCCCCCGTGCGCGCGCGGCGTCGATGGTGAAGTCCAGGATGTCGATGTACCAATCGCTGTAGCAGCCCCGGCAATGTTCCTCGAACGAGGACCACCCGATGTCGATCCGCACCCAGTCCACCCCGGCCGCGGCCATCTTGTCGAGAACGACAAGACGTTGCTGGTTCGTGTAGTCGGTCCACCCCGCGTGGAAGTTGGTCCCGAACTGGGGGGGGCCGTTCGGGGGGAGCAGTTGCGCTCGGGCGGGAACCTTTGGTGACAATCCCGCAGCGAGCAGGGCCGCCACGGCGACGAGCAGAGCGCGGGCAGATCGCAAGGGTATGTGAGCGTTCGACATCGGGCCCGAGAGGTCCTCCTTCCTCCCACACTCCATCGGCTCGCCCGAACCCCGGCTGTATAGGGGCTGCAGGGGGGGCTGTGCAGGAGGAGGAAGGCCCGGGGGTATCCCAGGGCCTGAGCGCTACAGGACCGCGTCGGCCAGGAGGTCGAGCTGGGACATGTCCGCCACGGTTGGATCGAAGATCAGCTCATCGACCCCGGCATCCTCGAACCGTTTGAAGGCTTCCTTGACGGCGTTCTCGCCTCTCCAGGCGCCCTCGACGATCCGTTCGACCCACTCACCCAGGTGTCCGTAGTAGTAGCGGAGGTATGCCCGAGAGGCGTCCTCTTTCCCCTCGCCGAGAGAGAAGTAGGTCAGGGCGACGATCCTGGGGGAGCCCTCGCGGCCGGCTTCCTTCCATGCTGCCCGAACCCGCTCAGCGAACGGTCCCACCATGTCCGGGGTAGCGCCACCGGCGGTCCAGCCGGTCCCCCACCGAACGACCCGCTCGATGGACCGGTCGACGTTTCCTCCGATGAGGATGGGGATCCGGTCCCCGCGAACCGGTCGCGGAGACGGCGGCTCATTTCTCCAT
>DAITPV010000248.1:0-3623 GCA_036833435.1 Actinomycetota bacterium
GCCACGGCTCGCCGGTACGGTCGACGGAGATGTTCCCGGCCCACCCTTTCCCCCGGCCGAACCCATCGACGTTCACCAGCCGGTTCGGAGTGATCCGGTGCAGGGCGAACAGGTCACGAGCCCCTGCTGCGACGGCGAGGTCCTCGATGGCGGTCATCTCTCTCCACCTATCGGCCGCTGGAGGCCCGGACCGAAGCTCAGGAACGGGGGCCGGGGCGGGCGGTGGCCCACAGGAGAAACGCCGCCAGCCCGCCCAGCAGGATCCAGGGCCACAGGAAGCGGGGCACGGCCGCGATGATCAGCCCCGCGGCCACCAGGCCGGCCACGGCGACCACCCACACGGGGCGCCGGCGGTCCCGGGGATCGGGATCCTCGTACTCCCTCTCCTCGGCGAGGATGTCCCTGGCCTCGAGGAGCCGGTCGCCCGCCACCACCAGCCGAACGGGCCGGTGCCGCTCCCCGGAGACCCGGAAGTCCATGGACGAGGACTCCACCCAGGACTCGATGCCCGCGTCGGCCAGGAGGTGGCGAGCCAGCTCCGCCTCCCACAGGTCCGAGAATCGGGCCACTTCTGCCGCTTCCGCCCCCATGACGCTCGAAGCATAGCGACCTCAAGGTCACGTCCTCAGGGCCCGATGACCTTGGACGAGCAGACTTCACGGCCCCACGAGGTGACATTGACGGTTACGGCAGGGCGGCCCGGCGCCGCCACGCTTGCTCATGGTGTCGTCTGGGACATCGCCCAGCTCCTGGTCTCGGAGCGGAATCCGGACCGGGTGCTGGAGGCAGTTGCGGACGCCCTTCAGGATCTGGTCCCTCACGACACCATCACGGTGTACCGAGCCGACCTGCCCCTTCGCCTGCTCCGCCCGGTCCTGTGCCGGGACACCTACGCCGAACAGATTCTGGCCATGGGGGCCATCTCCTTCGGAACCGGCCTGACCGGGTCCGCCGTGGAAGCGGGAGAGCCCGCCCTGGTCAACGACGCCCACCTCGACTCCCGGGCCGAGCAGATCGAGGGAACCCCCGACGAGCCCGAGTCCATGCTCGCCATCCCCCTGATCGCCCGCGGCGAGCCCAAGGGCGCCCTGTGCCTGTATCGCCTGGGCGAGGAGAACCACTTCACCCACGACGAGTTCGAGCTGGCCATCCGGTTCGGTGGGCTGGCAGCCTTGGCGATCGACGATGCCGAATCCAGGGCCCGGCTGGAGTCCGAGGTGGTCACCGACCACCTCACCGGCCTGTACAGCCATCGGTACTTCCACGAGCGCCTGGCCGAGGAGCTTCGCCGGAGCACCCGCAACGAGACCGAGGTGGGGATCCTCATCTGCGACCTCGACGACTTCAAGCGGGTCAACGACTGCTACGGCCACGTGGCCGGGGACCTGGTGCTCCAGGGAGTGGCCACCCTGCTCCGGGAGACGTGCCGGTCGGAGGACGTCCTGTGCCGGATCGGCGGGGAAGAGTTCGCGGTCATCGTGCCCGGGGACGGGCTGGCGCAGGCGACCCAGCTGGCCGACCGCCTGTGGGCCCGGGTCGGCGCGGCCTCGTTCGCTTCACCGGGCCGGGTCACCCTGAGCGTGGGCGTTGCCGCCGGTCCGCACCATGCCACCGGTCCCCGCGATCTAGTGGCGTGCGCGGAGCTGGCGCTCATGGAGGCCAAGGCCGCCGGCAAGGACCGGGTCCACGTGTACGGGGTCGCCGCGCCCAACGGCGACACCCGGGGGCAGGGCAAGCCGACAGGCCGAACCAACGGCGAGGTCCGCTCCGTGGCCCAGCTCAAGATGCTCCAGAGCCTGGCGGCCCAACTCAATCAGCTCAACGACGTCAACGAGATCGCCGAGGCCATCACCGTCGAGCTCCGCAGCCTGATCGACTATCACAACTGCCGGGTCCACCTGCTCAGCGAGGACGGCCATACCCTGGTGCCGCTGGCCTTCCTGGGAACGTTGCTCGAGTACCAGGGTGAGACGTTCGACGCTCTCCTCACCGAGGTCGGAGAGGGGATCACCGGCCACGTCGCCGCCACCGGCAAGGCACTGATCCTGGACAACGCTCAGGACTTCGAGGGCGCCGTGCAGATCGACGGCACCCCAGACGTCGCGGAGTCGGTCCTTGTCGTGCCCCTCCGATACGGCGACCGGGTAACCGGCACCGTGTTCCTGTCGAAGCTCGGGGTCGGGCAGTTCGACGACCACGACCTCCGCCTCCTCGAGGTGCTGGCCTCGAACGCGGCGGTGGCCCTGGAGAACGCTCGCCTGCTCCAGATGGAGCGGGAGTCGGCGGCCTCCTCGCGGGCCCTCCTGCAGCTGTCGCGGATGCTGACCGTGTCGAACGACGTGGGGTCGGTGCTGCGGGAAGCGCTCGAGGCCATCCCGCCGATGCTGGGATGTTCACGGGCCAGCGCCTGGACCCGGGACCCGCACACCGGCGTGTTCCGGGTGGTGGCCCACAGTGGGTACCCGGCGGCATCGGCGAGCAAGCTGAAGGCCTTGGCGATTCCGCGCGAGATGGGTGACGAGCTGTTGCAGTCGGCCTCGAAGCCGTTCGTGATGACCCCCGAGGTCATGGCCGGCATCCCCCCCGAGTGGCGGGTGGAGCCCGACGTCATCCCGGTTCTGGTCGCCCCCATGACCTGGGAGCCGCATGGACTGGGGACCATCGTGGTGGCCGCCCCGGACGAGGCGTTCCGGTTCACCGAACATCACCTGCGACTGGCAAGAGGGATCGCCGACACCGCGTCGCTGGCGCTGGGCAACGCGGGCCGGTTCGACGAGCTCGAGGAGGCGTACCTGTCGACCGTCGAGGCTCTGGCCAACGCACTGGAGGCCCAGGACGAGTACACCCACAGCCACGCCCGGTCCCTGGCGGAGATGTCGCTGGCCATCGGGGAGCGGCTGGGGTTCGAGGGCGAGCGGCTGAAGACGCTCGAGCTTGCGGCGCTGTTCCACGACATCGGCAAGATCGGCGTCCCCAGCGAGATCATCCGAAAGCCCGGACCGCTCACCGCCGAGGAGCGCCGGTCCATCAACCGGCATCCGGAGATCGGCGAACGGATCCTGGAGCCGGTTCCCTTCCTTCAGGCCATCCGCCCGATCATCCGGTCCTGCCACGAGCGGTTCGACGGCAAGGGGTACCCGGATGGGCTGGCCGGGGAACAGATCCCCATCGAGGCCCGGATCGTGTTCGTGTGCGACGCGTTCCATGCAATGACCTCGGACCGTCCGTATCGGGCGGCGCTGCCGGAGCGCGAGGCGATCCGGCGGCTGCGACTCTCGGCGGGAACGCAGTTCGACCCGGCTGTGGTGGATGCCTTCGTCCGGTTGCACGCCGCCGGCGGGGTCGGCAACGGCCACGCTGCCGCCTGAGCTAGCTCGGGCTGGAAATGAGGTCGGCGATCTCCCCAACCATCCTGGTGAGATCGTGATCCCGCGGTGTGTACACCCGGGCGACACCCAGATCGAGTAGCTTCCGAGCGTCCTCGTCGGGGATCACCCCGCCCACCACCACCGGGACCCGTGAGGGGTCCACGCCCTGCTCCCGGAGGCGGTCCATGACCTCGGGCACGAGCAGGTTGTGGGCGCCGGACAGCACCGACACCCCGATCACCTGGACGTCCTCCT
>DAITPV010000249.1:0-3619 GCA_036833435.1 Actinomycetota bacterium
GTCACGACGTGGCCCGGATCATGACCGTGCTCACCGAGCGAGGTCTGGCCGAGGACCTCGAGCCGGAGCCCGAGGAGCAGGAAGTGGAGGCCTCGTGACGGAGCCTCGGAACCGGCGAAAGGTACGCACCGGGGTGGTGGTCTCCGACGGGATGGACAAGACCGTCGTGGTCAAGGTGGAGCGGCGGAAACAGCACTCCCTGTACGGCAAGAGCCTCCGCCGGACCACCAAGCTGTCGGCCCACGATGAGGCCAACGACGCCAAGGTCGGTGACACCGTTCGGCTGATGGAGACCCGGCCCCTGTCGAAGACCAAGCGGTGGCGGGTCGTGGAGATCCTGGAGCGGGCCAAGTGATCCAGCAAGAGTCGCGGGTTCGCGTGGCCGACAACACCGGCGCCAGGGAAGTGCTGTGCATCCGGGTCCTGGGTGGATCGGGTCGTCGCTACGCAAGCATCGGGGACATCATCGTGGGAAGCGTGAAGGACGCCCTTCCCGGCGCTCAGGTCAAGAAAGGCGATGTGGTGCAGGCGGTGGTGGTTCGGACGGCCAAGGAGCGCCGGCGGACCGATGGGTCGTACATCAAGTTCGACGAGAACGCGGTGGTGCTGATCAACGAGCAGAAGCAGCCGCGGGGAACCCGGATCTTCGGTCCGGTGGCCCGCGAGCTGAGAGAGAAGCGGTTCATGAGGATCATCTCGCTGGCTCCGGAGGTGCTGTGATGCCGGGCGTGGGCATCCGAAAGGACGACGAGGTCCAGGTGGTCTCCGGGAAAGACCGGGGAGCTCGAGGCCGGGTGGTCCGGGTCCTCCCCAGCGAGGGCAGGATCATGGTCGAAGGGATCGCCCGGGCCAAGAAGCACGCCCGAGCCTCCAAGAAGCGTCAGCAAGGCGGGATCATCGACGTGGAGCTGTTCATCGACATCTCTAACGTCCAGCTGGTGTGCAAGTCGTGTGGCCAGATCACCCGGATCGGGCATCGCGTGGAGGACGGTAAGCGGATCCGGGTGTGCCGGAAGTGCGAGGCGGACCTATGAGCGAGATCCCCAGACTGAAGAAGCGGTACCGGGAGGAGCTGGTCCCGGCTCTCCAGCAGGAGCTGGGGTACCGGAACCCCATGCAGGTCCCCGGCCTGGAGAAGATCGTGGTCAACACCGGGGTCGGCGAGGCGGTCCGGGAAGCCAAGGTGCTGGAAGGCGCCGTGGCGGACCTGACCACGATCACCGGCCAGCGGCCGGTGGTCACCCGGGCGAAGAAGTCCATCGCCGGGTTCAAGCTCCGCGCGGGGATGTCCATCGGCGCCAAGGTCACGCTGCGAGGCGATAAGATGTGGGAGTTCCTGGATCGTCTGCTGGCCACCGCATTGCCCCGGATCCGGGACTTCCGAGGCCTGTCGCCCACCGCGTTCGACGGCCGAGGGAACTACACGATCGGACTCACCGAGCAGCTGGTCTTCCCGGAGATCGACTACGACCAGGTGGACCAGACGCGGGGGATGGACATCACCGTGGTGACCACGGCGAGGAATGACGACGAGGGCCGCGCGCTACTGCGGGCCCTGGGGTTTCCGCTCCAGGAGCTTCCGCAATCAGGCGGCGCCGAGAGCGTCGCGTAGGGAGAGACGATGGCGAAGAAGGCGCTGGTCAACAAGGCGAATCGGAGGCCCAAGTTCCGGGCCCGGGCGTACACGCGGTGCCGCCGCTGTGGGCGAGCTCGGGCCGTGTTCCGCCGATTTCAGTTGTGCCGCATCTGTTTTCGCCAGCTCTCCCACGCCGGGGAGATCCCCGGAGTGACCAAGGCGTCGTGGTGAACGTCAGATGATGACCGACCCGATCGCCGACATGCTCACCCGGATCCGGAACGCAAACACGGCGTACAAGGACGAGGTGGAGGTTCCGGCGTCCCAGCTCAAGGAAGAGATCGCCCGGGTGCTGTCTCGCGAGGGCTACGTGGGCACCTACCGCCTCGAGGGTGAAGAGCCCAAGCAGCGGATCGTGATCGAGATGAAGTACGGGCCCGAGCGGGAGCGGACCATCAGCGGCCTGAAGAGGGTCAGCCGGCCCGGGCGCCGGGTGTATGCGGATCGCCAGCACCTCCCCAGGGTGCTGGGCGGCCTGGGGGTGGCCATCCTGTCGACCTCCCAGGGCCTGATGACCGACCGACAGGCAGCCCGCCGAGGGATCGGCGGCGAGATCCTGTGCCACGTGTGGTGACATGAGCCGCATCGGACGCGAGCCCATCGCCGTGCCAAGCGGCGTAACCGTGGAGGTGGACGACGGCCAGGTGAAGGTCTCCGGGCCGGGAGGAGCGCTGTCTCAGTCGGTGAGTCCCGCCATGAAGGTGATCGTGGATGGCGAGGAGATCCGGGTAGAGCGTCCTTCGGACGAGCGAGAGCACAAGTCGCTGCACGGCCTGACCCGGACGCTGATCGCCAACATGGTCCAGGGCGTGACCCAGGGGTTCCAGAAAGCTCTGGAGATCCAGGGGGTCGGATACCGGGCCGCACTCCGGGGGAAGGACCTCGAGCTGCAGGTGGGGTTCTCGCACCCGGTGGAGTTCCCCGCTCCCGACGGGATCGAGTTCGAGGTGCCGGCTCCCAACCGGATCGTGGTCAAGGGCATCGACAAGCAGCTGGTGGGAGAGACCGCGGCGAAGATCCGCAAGATCCGGAAGCCCGAGCCGTACAAGGGCAAGGGCATCCGGTACGAGGGTGAGTACGTTCGGAAGAAGGCCGGCAAGGCGGCCAAGGCGGCTCTGGCATGAGCACCGCGACCCGGAAGCATCAGGCTCGCGTCCGCCGCCACCGGCGCGTTCGGAAGCGCTTGTGGGGGGCGCCGGAGCGTCCCCGGCTGGCGGTGTACCGGTCGAACAGGCACATCTACGCGCAGCTCGTGGACGATGCGGGCGGGCGCACCCTGGCGGCCGCGTCGTCGCTCGACACGGATGCCAAAGGCGCCACCGGTGACAAGAAGGACGTGGCCAAAGCGGTCGGAGCCCTGCTGGCCCGTCGGGCCAAAGAGGCAGGGATCGAGCGAGTGGTCTTCGACCGGGGAGGCCGGCTGTTCCACGGCAGGGTTCGTTCGCTGGCCGAGGGAGCACGCGAGG
The DNA here is from genome assembly GCA_036833435.1 of Actinomycetota bacterium. GTDB lineage: Bacteria > Actinomycetota > UBA4738 > UBA4738 > CALAEC01 > DAITPV01. Next base: position 3,103 of record DAITPV010000249.1, read on the forward strand.
AGGGTTTGAAGATTTGAGACGGTACGACACCGGAGATCAGAAGACCCCGTACGAAGAGCGGGTGGTGGCCATCAACAGGGTGGCCAAGGTGGTCAAGGGTGGCCGCCGGTTCTCGTTTGCCGCGCTGGTGGTCGTCGGAGACGGCGCCGGCCGGGTGGGAATGGGCTACGGCAAAGCCAAGGAGGTTCCCGCGGCCATCCAGAAGGGGGTCGAGGAGGCCAAGCGGTCGATGTTCGAGATTCCCCTGATGGGAACCACGATCCCTCACCGCGTGGTTGGAGAGGACGCCGGGGGCCAGGTGCTGCTCAAGCCCGCCGCTCCGGGAACCGGAGTCATCGCCGGGGGCCCGGTGCGTGCTGTGGTGGAGTGTGCCGGTATCAAGGACATCCTGTCGAAGTCGCTGGGCTCCTCGAACCCGATCAACATCGTCCACGCGACCATGTCCGGGCTCCGCCAGCTTCGCCGCCCCGAGGAGGTGGCCCGGCTTCGCGGGCTGGACGTCCAGCAGGTGGCGCCC
>DAITPV010000250.1:0-3612 GCA_036833435.1 Actinomycetota bacterium
ACAGCCTCCCACCAGGTTCGAGGCAGTCGCCCACCGACTCCAACATGGCCACCGGAACCTCGGCGCCTGTCGGGCCGCCGGCGTAGCCGCCCGGGAACCATCCAGCGACCTCGGCGAGCTCGTCGGGGATCCCGGAGACGTCACCGATGGCCACGGAGGCGGTCACGTCTCGGACCGGGTCGAACAGGCTGCCCGAACGGAACTCCACCCGGTCGGCCACCCCGAGGACGCGGGCGTTCTCCCGGGCCACGTGGACGGCCTCCTTGAGGATCTCTACCCCGTACACGCGGGCCGCGCCGAGACGCGCGGCCACGATGCTGAGCACACCGCTTCCCGACCCCACGTCGATGACCGTCTCGCCCTCCTTGATGTCCAGCGCGTCGGCCAGCGCCCTGCTGGTGGTGGTGGGAGGGAACACGGTCGGGCCCAGCTTGAGGTCGAAGGGCCCCGTTCGGCCCTTCCAGGTGAACGTTCCGTTGGTGCTCATGTCCGTACGACCCTCACTGTGGTGTACACGTTACCCTTCCCGGCCCACTTGGTGAACCTTGAGGAGGTTGGCGTGGGTTCGCCCTGCCGGGGAGGAGGCCACCATGACTACCACATCCCCCTCCTTCACCGCACCGGCATCCCGGAGGCTGGCGTCCATGCCGTCGATCAGCTGGTCAGTATCCGTCGGTGGCTCGAGGGGCCGGGGGACCACGCCATGGAACAACGTCATGCGCCCGACGGCTCCGGGATCTGGAGAGAACGCGTGGATCGGCACGCCCGGTCGCGCGGCGGATAGAAGCCGGGCGGTCAGCCCGGTCCTGGTGAAGCAGGCCACCCCGGCCGCGTGGCTGCGCCGGGCCAGCACCGCGGCGGCCCGAGCCAGCGGGAGCTCCTCGAGTTCGAGGCCCGCGGACTCGCGGGCCGGTGGCAGGAAACGGGCCCCTTCCGTCTCCGCGACCTCCAGGATCCTGGCCGCCGTGGCCGCCGACTCGGTGACGTAGCTCCCGATGGCCGTCTCCGCGGACAGCAGGATGGCGTCGGCGGCATCGAACACCGCACCTGCCACGTCTCCCACCTCAGCGCGAGTGGGGCGAAGCGCCCGGGTCATGGACTCGAGCATCTGGGTGGCGATGATCACCGGCTTGGCCACCTGGTTCGCCGCGGCCACCAGGCGCTTCTGGATCACCGGGATCTCTTCGAGGGCCATCTCCACCCCTAGGTCGCCGCGAGCCACCATCACGGCATCGGCGCCGTCCAGGATGGCATCGATGTCCTCGACCGCCCCACGGGTCTCGATCTTGGCGATGAGGAGCGGGCGAGGCTCGCCGCACAGTGCCTGCAGCGCCCGGACGTCCCCGGCTCGGCGGACGAACGACTGAGCGATCATGTCCACCTCCGCGCCCAGGGCCCAGACGAGGTCCTCCTCGTCCTTGGGGGTGATGGCCGGCAGGCGGAGGTGCTCGGACGGCACGTTGACCCCTACGCGGGAGCGGATGGGACCACCTCGGACGACCTCGGTGACCAGATCGTCCCCCGCCAGCTCGAGCACCTTCAGCTCGGCCGCGCCGTCGGCCAGCAGGATGCGGTCGCCGGGCTCGAGGTCCTGCGCCAGCTCCGCGTAGTTGGTCGCCGCTCCGGTCGCATCGCCCCGGACACCGTCCGCGCGAAGCACGAACCGCGATCCCGTCACCAGGGTGGTCTCGCCGTCCGCCAGCTCGCCGAGCCGGATCTTCGGGCCCGAGAGGTCGGCCATGATCCCCACGTCCCGACCGGCCGACCTGGACGCCTCGCGGACCGCCTCGAGCATCCGAGCCCGGCCTTCCGCCGTTCCGTGTGAGAGGTTGATCCGGGCGACGTCCATCCCCGCCGCCACCAGGTCCGGGACCTTGCCCTCGCTGGCCGGGCCCAGCGTGCAGACGAGCTTGGTGGCTCGCATGCCTCAGGACACGGAGGGTGAAGGGAACGCTCTTCCGCGGACCTCGGAGATGACGCCCTTGATCGCCTCGAGGTCGTCCTGTCCGGGCGGGGGATCCTCGGAGAGACGGTCCGGAAGCGAGGTCCCGGCCTTCTCGGCGGCCATAGCCAGCCACGAAGGAGGGATCTGGTCGGCGAGGGTGTGCTCGGCCATCTCCGCGAACGCGATGGTCCACGCCCTGGGCACCACCCGGGCCCACTGGTAGCCCCCTCCGCCGGTGGCCACCCAGCGTCCGCCGGCGGCCTCGTGCGCGAGGTCGTGGAGGATCTTGGCCACCTCGGAATAGGCCGCCGTGGACAGGCCCAGATGGGCCAGCGGATCGGTGTGGTGCGTGTCGCACCCGAGCTGGGTGACGAGCACGTCTGGATTCCAGGAGCTGATCAGCGGCGGAACCACCTGCCGGAACGCCTCCAGCCACCCGCGGTCGGACGTCGACGGCGGGAGCGGGATGTTCACCGCGGTGCCCTCGCCGTCACCGGCCCCTCGCTCGTCGGCGAACCCGGTTCCCGGGAACAGATACCGGCCCGACTCGTGGATCGACACCGTGAGGACCCGCGGGTCGCGGTAGAAGATCTCCTGGGGACCGTCGCCGTGGTGGACGTCCACGTCCACGTATGCCACGCGTTCGACGCCGTGCTCCAGCATCCAGGCGATGGCGATGGCGGGGTCGTCGTACACGCAGAATCCCGAGGCCCGCTCGGGCATGGCGTGATGAAGGCCGCCCGCGGGGCTGAAGGCATGCTCTGCCTTCCCCTCGGTCACCGCCTCGGAAGCGATGAGGGTGGCTCCCGCGACACGAGCCGAGGCCTCGTGCATGTTGGAGAAGATGGGGTTGTCGCCGGGACCAAGGCCGTATCGCCACCAGTCGCCCGATTCACCCGCTCCCGCGCGGCGCACCGCGTCGAGATACGCGGGGGTATGAACCAGGGTCAGCTCCTCGTCGGTGGCCATCCGGGCAGGCACCTCGGAGACCCGGTTGTCATCCAGCACCCCGTAGGCGGCGATCAGCTCGCGGGTCAACATGACCCGCGCCGGCTTGAGGGGATGCTGCGGTCCGTGGTCGTACTGCACCAGGTCCGGCGAGTACACCAGGAGGACCCGCCCGCTCAACCGCCACCCGCCCGGACGTACGGCTCCCGGAGCCTGGTGCACAGGACGCGCATCATCGCCAGGCTGGCCTCGGGTCGCTCGCGGAGGATCCGCTCCAGCCGGCTGCGGTCCAGGGTCAGGGCCCGGACCTCGCCGAAGCAGACCAGCGAGCCCATCCGGGGCTCCCGGCTGATCGGAGCCATCTCCCCCACGTACTCGCCGGGGCCTCGCCGGGCCACCTCCACGGGCTCGGCGCCGTCGCTTCGGACCAGGATCCGGATCTCCCCGGAGATCACGATGTACATCTCCTCACCGGGTTCGCCCTGCTCGGCGATGGTCTCGCCGTCGGGGAACACGCTCTCCACGGCGACCTCACCGATCTGCTTCAGGTCGGCGGGCGACAGCTCACCGAACAGGGGAACCTTGCGCAGGAACACCACTCGTTCCATGAGCGACAGGCTCGAAAGAGCTTCCACCGCGCGATCTCCCTCCAGCGCCGAAGCGGCGACCTCGCGGACCAGGGTATCGGTATCGGAGGTCGCCAACCGCTCCAGCTCGAT
>DAITPV010000251.1:0-3599 GCA_036833435.1 Actinomycetota bacterium
TCCACCTGTGTGGGGGCCGGAGGGCCGGGGAGCACGATGCCTGGTCCCTCGATGACGCCGTCGAGGGTTGGAAGCGTCGGCGCGGGGCCGGTAAGGGTGGCGCCTCCGCCGATCACGGCCAGCCCCACGACCGATCCGATGAGCGTGAGGGCCAGGAGAAAGCCGATGGCCGGTTCGCGTTTGCTCACAGGTCACCCCCTGCGGGCGCGTGCTTGCCGATCGGCGGGCAGCCGATAGGTGTATCGGCATCGGACCTTCCGGACCTTTAGCGTGCCATGCCTTGGAGACCGACAAATCCGGCACTTTTCAGGAGCCGAGGAAGGCGGCCGCCGCGGGGCAGAGATCCAGGAGGGGGCACTCCTCACATCGTGGCCGGCTTGGGTGACACAGCGTCCGGCCGTGACGAATGAGGCCCACGTGCATGGAGACCCTGAGCTCCGGAGGAACCGCCTCGGCCAGGATCCGGTGGGCCCGGGTCGACGGCGTTCGAGGCGGAAAGAGCCCCAGCCGGGTGGCCACCCGATAGACGTGGGTATCCACCGGGAGGGCCGGGCGTTCCAGCGAGAAGGCCAGCACGCAGGCCACGGTCTTGGGCCCTACTCCCGGAAGCGACTCGAGGAAGTCCGAGACCTCCTCGTCGGTGGCATCGAACATCCACGACAGGCTCAGCTCCCCCTGCCGGGCCCGGATCTCCCGGAGGACGGCCAGGATGCGAGGGGCCTTCACATTGGACAAACCGCCGACGCGGATCGCGGACGCGACCTGCCGGGGCCGCGCCGCGGCCAGCTCCTCCCACGTGGGGAACTTGGTGCGGAGCGAGGCCCACGCGCGGTCTCGATTCACATCGCTGGTGTTCTGCGACAGGATCGTGAGGATGAGCTCCTCCAGCGGATCGAGACGACGTGGCGGATCGAGCGGTCCGTACGCAGCACTCAGCCGGCGGTGGATCTCAGCGATGTTCGATGCGGCCGGGGGCCGACCGCGACTCCGGGTCACGTCGCCGCAGAGTAGTCCTTGAACTGGGTGAGGTGAGACAGGAACGTCAGCCGGACCTTGTCGATGGGTCCGTTGCGATGCTTGGCCACCACGAGGTCGGCGACGCCCTTCACCTGAACGTCATCGGAGTACAGATCTTCGCGGTGGATGAACATGACGACATCTGCGTCCTGCTCCAATGCTCCCGATTCCCTCAGGTCGGCGAGCTGGGGGCGCTTGTCCACCCGGCGCTCGGGGTCCCGGTTGAGCTGGGACACCGCGATCACCGGGATGTCCAGCTCCTTGGCCAGGAGCTTGAGTGACCGGGAGATCTCGGCGATCTCCTGCTGGCGGTTGTCCACCCGACGGTGGCTGGACATCAGCTGGAGGTAATCCACGATGATCAGTCCCAGGTTCTCGCGGCTCTTCAGCCTCCGGGCCTTGGCCCGGATATCCACGATCGTGGTGTTCCCCGAGTCGACGATGTACAGAGGCGCCTTGTCCAGGGTCTCGGCCGCCTCCACGATCCGTCCCCAGTCCTCGGCCGCCACCCGGTTGGCCCGGACCTTGTCGCCGGCCACCCGAGCCTCGGCGCACAGGAGCCGCATCCCGATCTCCACCTGGGACATCTCCAGGGAGAACATGGCCACCGGCGTTCCGGACACGGCCACGTTTCGGGCCACGTTGGTCACGAACGAGGACTTGCCCACCCCGGGCCGGGCCGCCACCAGCAGCAAGTTGGCCTTCTGCAGCCCTTGCAGGAGCTCGTCGACGTCTCGGAACCCCGTCGCCAGCCCCACCAGACCGGTGCGGTCCTGGAGCCGCTCGAGATCTTCCAGGCTCCGATGGACGAGCTCTCCGAGCGCCACGATCTCGTCCTTCTCGTGGTGGCGGGACACCGAGTAGATGCGCCCCTCGGCCTCGTCGGTGAATCCCTCGGGATCCTCGGGGATCTCATAGGCACCCTGAAGGATCTCCCCCGCTGCGTGGATCAGTCGGCGAAGGAGCGCGTGGTCCGCCACGATCCGGGCGTAGTGGTTGGCGCTGGCCGGAGTGGCCACCGACTCCACCAGGTGCTGGATGTACAAACCCCCGCCCGCAGAATCCAGGGTCCCTCGCCGCCGGAGCTCCTCGACGGCCGTGACCGCGTCGACGGGCTCCCCTCGGGCGTACAGCATGGTCAGCCCGTCGAAGATGACCCGGTGGGCGTTCCGATAGAGGTCCTCGGACTTGAGGCCGGCGTCCAGGACCGCGGCGATGGCCTCGCCGGAGAGCATCATGGCCCCCAGGACGGACTGCTCGGCCCCTTCGTTGTGGGGGGGGACCCGTTCCCTGACCGCCTGCAGCTCAGATGTCGAGGTCGCCATCCGGCTCCGGTCTCATGGCCTGGCGAACGCTACTGCCCGGCGGGTCCGCCCTCAACGGATAACCGGTCCGTGGATATGTGGAAACAGCGAACCCGCTGGTCGTCCCGAACGGATCTTGTCGACCTTTTCGAGTTTCCACAACGCCTCCCACCGCGAGACTCCACGATAGGAGGGGGGTACGACACGAACGGAGGAACCGTCAGCCGGCGACGACGTCCACGGTGAGGCTGGCGTTGACCTCCGGGTGAAGGTGCACGGCGACCGTGTGGGCCCCCAGGCTCCGGATGGGCTCTTCGAGCCGGATCTTGCGATGGTCCACAGACTCCCCCAGCTGCGAGGCCATGGCCTCGGCGATCTGGTTGCCGGTGATGCTGCCGAACAGGCGGCCGTCCTCGCCGGCCTGAGCAGTGAGCCGGATGGGGGTCTTGGCCAGGCGGGTGGCCAGGCCCTGGGCCTCCTCCTGAGCCTTTCGCTCTCGCTCCGCCGATCCAGCCTTGATCCGCTCCGCGTTGCGGACGGCGCCCTTCGTGGCCGGGGCGGCCATCCCCCGAGGGATCAGGTAGTTGCGGGCGTACCCGTCGGCCACCTGGACGATGTCTCCGGGCGACCCCAGGTTGTCGACCTCCTTGTGGAGGATGATCTTCATCGCGACGAGTACGGCAGCAGGGCCACCTCTCGAGCGTTCTTCACCGCGGTGGCCACGTCACGCTGGTGCTGCGTACACGTGCCGGTGACCCGGCGGGCCCGGATCTTCCCCCGGTCGGAGACGAACCGCCGGAGCAGCGCGGTGTCCTTGTAGTCGACATACGTGACCCGATCCCGGCAGAAGATGCACACCTTCTTCCGCTGTTTCTTCTGCCAGGCGTCGTCCTTCTTTTCTCTTCGCTCTCGCTCTCTCGGTTTCCGCTTCTTCGCCAGTTCCGATCCCTCCTCAGCCGGTCTCCACCGGCGATTCCTCCGTGCCGCCGCCACCGGCGCCCACGCTCACGCTCTCCCCCCAGTCGCCGCCTCCACCGCCGCCGGAGCGCTGCTGCCGCTCGACCTTGGTGGTGGCCCACCGGAGGCTGGGCCCGATCTCGTCGGCTTCGATCTCCACCACGTGGCGCTGCTCACCCTCCTGGGTCTCGTAGCTCCTGGAGCGAAGCCTGCCGACCACCAACACGCGCGTACCGCGGGTCAGCGACTCGGCCACGTTCTCGCCCAGGGTCCGCCATGCGTTGACCCGGAAGAACGACGCCTCGCCGTCCTTCCACTCCC
>DAITPV010000252.1:0-3591 GCA_036833435.1 Actinomycetota bacterium
GCCCAGGAGGCCGGCCGGCGGACCAGCGGGCTCGCCGCCGCCTGACGCGTCGTTTTGCGTCCGGCCGGGCTCGGTTCCTATGCTGCACTCCCGGGCGCCCAATGCCCGTCTCGGGAGGGAGGCACGCGTGGCCAGGACCGACACAACGACCGTTACAGGGCTGGATCGGTTCTTCCGGATCTCCGAGCGAGGGTCCACCGTGCGCACGGAGATCGTGGCCGGGCTGGCCACGTGGCTGACGATGGCCTACATCCTGTTCGTCAACCCGCAGATCCTGGGGTTCCAGGGAGTGGAAGGCCTGGAGCCCCTTGGCCTGGACTTCGGGCAGGTGCTCACGGTGACGGCCCTCACGGCCGGCCTGATGACCCTGGCCATGGGGCTGTTCGCCAACTACCCCTTCGCCATCGCGGCGGGACTCGGGCTCAACGCCTTCGTGGCGTTCACGTTGGTGGCCGACCTGGGCCTGACGTTCCCGGAAGCCATGGGGATCATCGTCCTGGAAGGCCTGCTCATCACCGCGCTGGTCCTCACCGGGTTCCGGCAGGCCGTCCTCAACGCCATCCCCATGGATCTCAAGCGAGCCATCGGGATCGGGATCGGCCTGTTCATCGCGTTCATCGGCCTCAGCGTGAACACCAACCTGGTGACCCAGGGGGCCGGGACCATCCTCACGATCAACGCCGACTACCTCACCTCGCTGCGGTCCCTGGTCTTCGTGATCGGGTTCGCGGCCACCGCGACCCTGGTGACCCTGCGGATCCGTGGCGCGCTGCTGATCGGGATCGTGTTCACCACCGTGGTCGGCATCGTCATCAACGAGATCTGGGGCGCGGGGACCCTGTGGGGGACCACCGGGATCGGGAACGTTCCGACCGACGTGGTGGCCTCCCCGGACTTCTCGCTGGTCGGAGATTTCTCGTTCGGGTTCTTCGAGGCCCTCCCGGTGGCCACGGCCATCGCCGCGGTGGTCTCCGTGATGCTCTCGGACTTCTTCGACACCATGGGAACGGTCATCGGGGTCGGTGGCGAGGCCGGGCTCCTGGACAAGGAGGGCCGACTCCCGGGCATCAACCGGGTCCTGCTGGTGGACTCCCTGGCCGCGGCGGCCGGCGGTGCGGCCTCGGCATCCTCCAACACCACCTACATCGAGAGCGCCGCCGGGGTCGCCGAGGGAGGCAGGACAGGGCTCACCGCGACGGTGGTGGGTGTCCTGTTCCTGCTGTCGCTGTTCCTGTCACCGATCGCCGGGGTCATCCCGCCGGAGGCCACCGCTCCGGTCCTGATCATCGTGGGCTACTTCATGATGCGGATCGTCCGGGACATCGACTGGAGCGACCCGGGGATCGGCATCCCCGCCCTCCTCACGATCATCCTGATGCCCTTCACCTTCAGCATCACGAATGGGATCGCCGCGGGGTTCGTGAGCTACACGGTGATCGCCGTGCTTCGAGGGAAGGGCGGGAAGGTCCACTGGCTCATGTACGTGGTGTCCGCGGTGTTCGTGTGGTACTTCGTCCGAGGACTGCTCACGTAACGGGCGGGGTATCCATCGCCCGACGGCCGAGCTCGAACCACACCGTGGTGACGCCGTTGTCGACGATGCCCCACCGGTCGGCGAGCCGGTCAACCAGGTACAGGCCCCACCCCGAATCCGGATCGGGCCGAGGAGCGTCCCGGCCGGGAGCGAATCCCCGTCCGGGATCGGTGACGGCCACGCTGACGTGGTCGGAGGCGGCGGCCACGCGGACCTCGACCTCGGCCTCCGGCTTCAGCCGGGCGTGACGGATGCTGTTGGTCACCAGCTCCGTGACCAGGAGCTTGAGGTTCTCGAACAGCCCCGGCTCGAGGATCTCGCCGAGCCCGGCCAGCGACCTCCGAGCGACCGCCGGGGCGCGGGCGCTCGGCTGGAACCGGAGTTCGAGGTCCATGGTCATCGATTCGGCCTTGATGTCGTTTTTCCCGCATCGACCGGATCGTATTCATCGGCGTCCCAGCCGGAGGCGGAGCCGAACGTGCGTTCCCGGTTCGGCGTACGTGCCCTCCCGGATCTCCAGCTCGTCGCTGAGGGCCGCCATCAGCGGGATCCCGTACCCACCCGGTCCTTCCACCTCTGGGATCCGAACCCTGCTCCGGAACACGCCGCGGTCCTGGACGTCGATGGTCACCGCATCCTCGTCGCCGGTCCAGCTCACCTCGACGGTGTCGGTACCGCTGTGCTCGATGGCGTTGGTGCACGCCTCGATGGCCGCCACCAAGAGGTCGTTGGCGGTCTCTCGATCCATCCCTTCCCGGGCGGCCTGCTCTCTGAGGAACGCGCGGACCTCCGCGAGCGCTGACGGAGCCGCCGGGAACGACTTGGTGACGGGCCTCAACTGACCTCGAGGTGGGTGAATCGGTCCAGGCCCGTGATCCCCACCAGCTTCTTGAACGAAACGCTCGCGCCGGTCACGATGACCCGCCCCTTGCCCTCCACCTCCATCAGGGCCCGGACCAGCACCTGGATCCCCGCGCTCCCGATGAATCCCAGCGCGGAGACGTCGAGGGTGATGTCGCCTGCTCCAGCGACCAGCGGAGAGAGCGCGCGTTCGAGCTGATCGACGTTCGATGCGTCCAGGTCGCCGGCGACCTGGAGTCCGGAAGGGTCCGATGTCGGTGTGAGGGTCAGCACCCCAGAATGATTGTAGCGGGGCAACCACCTGGTCTTGAGAGTACGCTCCGGCTCATGGAGGCCGCGTGGGCCGGGACCGGAACGTGGCGTCGCCTGGTGATGGGCCCCGGGCTCGCCCGCACCCTCGTGGGCCTGGTGGTCGGCATCGGCGGGGCGGTGGCCATGGCCCCGCTGGCCAGAGACCTGCGCCTGCCCGGGTTGCTCTTCGTGATTCCGGTGGCCCTGGCGGCGTTCATCGGGTGGCTGTGGGCGGGCCTTGCCGCCGCCGCGGCCTCGACGATCGCGTTCCTGACGGTCGTGGAACGAGTCCACCGAACCGTCGATGAGATCTCGGGCGCGATCCTGCTCGCGGTTGCCCTGCTCGTCTCGGCCGAGGAGGCGGCCCGCGCCTCGGCTCGCCGGGCCCGCGAACAGCTCGGGCTCCTGGCCGAGGCCAACCGAGCCCTGGCGGTCTCCCTGGACATGAAGGAGACCCGGGAGGCGCTCCTCGCCATCGTGGTCCCTGGTCTTGCTGACGCCGCCCTGCTCAACGTTCGCCGCGAACATGGCGGCCTCATCCGGGACGCCCGCAACGGGTCCCTCCCGGATCTCGTCCTGGAGCGATGGGAGGTCGGAGCGGCGGACAACCCGGTCACCGGGGTGATGGAGTCCGGTCGGCCGCTCCTGCTCCCCAGGGTCCTCCCCGAGCCCGGGGGAGGGGAGCCTCGGATCCGCTCGGCCATGTCCGTTCCTTTGCCCGGCCTGGGCCGCCCGGTTGGAGCCCTGACGCTCCTGTCCTCCGGCCGGCGCTACGACCAGTCGGACCTGGCCCTCGTCCAGGAGCTCGCGGCCACGGCGGCGACGGCCATCGAGCACGCCCGGCTACACGGGGAACGGACCCGGGTTGCTCGGACGCTGCAGGCCAGCCTGTTGCCTCCCGCCTT
>DAITPV010000253.1:0-3584 GCA_036833435.1 Actinomycetota bacterium
GTGGGACGGATGCCACCGGCGCCATCCCCGCCACGGCCTCCAGCCCGCCCCCCCGGGCCAGGCCAAGGAGCACGGTCTCGGCCTGGTCGTCCAGGGTGTGGCCCAGGGCGGCCCGGTCCGCTCCGGCCTCGACGGCCACCTCCGTCAACGCCGCGTACCTGGCCAGTCGAGCCCACGCCTCGACCGACTGGCCGGGCTGGGGCCCATCGGCCGCCTCGCGGAGGAAGAACGGCACCTTCAGCACCTCGGCCTGGCGCCGGACGTACGCAGCGTCAGACCCGGAGCCCGCTCGGAGGCGATGGTCGAAGTGGAACACCGCCACCCGGATCCGCAACAGCCGCCGGAGCATGGCAAGAGCGTGGAGCAGGCACATGGAGTCCGGTCCACCGGAGCAGGCCACCAGGACGGTCTGGCGCGCTTCGAACATGTGGTGCTTCCTGGCGGTGGCGGTGACCCGTTCGAGCACCCGGGCGACCGGCGGCGGGCGCCGACCGGCCATCAGCTCTGGGCGACGCGCTCCACCCAGTCGTCGGGACGGGCGATCTCGGCGAGGGTGGGAAGGTTCTCGGGACGGTCCCACACCCGGAAGAACCCTTCCGGGCCGGCCAGGTTGACCACCTCGGCCACGAACCGCTCTCCCATGTCGTACTGGCGAACCTTCACGTCGAGCCCGACCGCTCGCTGGACCATCTTGTTGAAGCCCTGACGTGTGCGACGCCGGTGGAGGACCGAGCGCATCCGAGGGGCGTCGCTGACCAGGCCGTCGGACAGGGTGTCCATCACGTAGTTGCCGTGCCCCTCCAGCAACGACATCACCGCCTGCATCCGGCGGAAAGTCTCGCGTTGCTCCGGGCTCATCAGCGCGAAGATCCATCCCATGTCTCGAAACGAGCTCGATGCCCTGCCCAGCTCCTCCTTGGCCCGGCGGAGCCGCTCGATGAGCTTCCGGGTGTCCAGCTCCAGCGTGGAGAGATACCCCTTGATCAGCTGGTCGAGGTAGAGACGGAGCCAGGGCACCCCCTCGAACTGGACCCGGTGGGTGACCTCGTGGAGGGCGATCCATAGACGGAAGTCGCGCCGGGGGAAGCCATGCTGCTGCTCGAGCTCGGCGATGTTCGCACCCACGAAGTACAGGAGGTCTCGGTCGTCCGGAGGCAGGAACAGGTCGTACTGGCCCAGGACCTTGCGGGCCAGGTACCCCATGATCCCGCCGATCTGCGCGGCGAGCACCTTGCGGCGCACCGGAGCCATGGCGCCCTCCAGCCGGCGGCCGAGCACCCGTTGGGCCACGGGCTCCAGGAGCTGCTCGAAGCCCCGGAGGTTCTGCTGGATCCACTCGGACCGGGTCATGACCCAGGGGCGAGATGGGGGCCCCTGGATCTTCAGCCCGGTGAGGCCGGAGACGAGCCCGTCGGCCTCGGTGACCACGTCGGCGAGCTCCTCGTCGAGGAGGGCTCGGTCCGTCCCGCCGAGCGGCGAGGCCGCGCCGGCCACTCCTCTGCCGATCCGGGCGGCGCTCTCCCAGTCGACCAGCCGGGCCGCGGCGGTTCCGTCCACTAGCCGGCGTCAGCCTTCTCGCGTGCGGCCTTGATAGCCGCCGCGCGCGCCCGGCTCTCGGCGATGGGCTGGGCCATCCCCGCGTCGAGCTGTTCCTGGAGGACCCGGTCGAACGTCTCGCGGTCCAGATCGCCGGCCGGTGCCGACGGCTTGGGAGGCTCTTTCTCCTTCTTCTCCATGGGGGCTGGGGCCTCGACCTTCGCGGGCGGCTCCTCGGCCGTCTCGGCTTCCGCCTTGGGTGAAGGCTCCTCGACGACCTCGGGTTCCTTGGTGCCGGCCTCCTCTTCCTTGGCCTCGGTCTCCGCGGCCGCCTCCTCCTTCTTCTCCTCTTCCTTGGGAGGCTCGGCAGGCGCCGCAGGCTCGGGCTTTTCGGCGGGTGCGGGCTCCGGCTTCGCCTCGGTGGCCGCCGCCGGCGCCGGCTCGGCCGCTCCAGCAGCCTTGGCTCGTGCTGCCCGAACCCCGGCCGCCTTGGCACGGCCCTCGGCAACCCGGCGATCGACGCCCTTGTCCAGCTGGGACTTCAGCTCGCGCTCGTACACCTCCTGGTCCGGCTCGACGTGGGCGGGTTTGGCGCGAGGAGCTTCGGCCTTGGGCTCCTCCTTGGGAGGCGCCTTGGTCTGAGCCGCCTCCGCAGGGGCCGCTTCCGCCTGGGCCTCGGTGGGGGCGGGGACCTGCTCCGCGGCGGTCTGCACCTCGGCGGCTGCGGGTGCAGGGGGTGTGGTGGAGGCTGCAGCCACCTGCTCCATCCGCGGGGCCGCGGCTGGCACTGCGGCGAACTGAAGCGGTCGGCGCGGGGCCTTCGGCGGCTCCTCCCGACCGAAGAACCGTGAAGAAAGGCGAACGTAGGACACACCCAGCAGCAGAACGAGTCCCACCGCCCCGGCGGCGATGGGGAACGCCAGCCAGTACGTCCACTCCTTGACCGGTTCCGGTGTCTCTCCGGGAGGGAAGGTCTGCTGCGCGGACGCCGCCAGCGGAACCAGGACCAGCACGATCACACCGATGGCGACGAGCAGCAGCTTCAGCCGTGAGCGGGGACCCAGCATGGGCGCGCGGGATTCTAGCAAATCGTCTCCGACCCTCATTCCTGGTCCATTTTCCGCCGAGTACCATGACACAGATGCTCGTTCGAACCCTGATCGTCGTGGCGGTGCTGGCGACTGCTTGCAGCACGAGCCAGCCGGCAGCCCCTCCGGTAGAAGCTGTTCCCTCGTTGGCGGAGCCGTCTCCGGTTTCATCGCCCGAGCCGGAGGTGGCACCCGAGCAGGAGGGCAGCCTCATCGCCGAGGCCACGGTCCCCACCGTCCGGGTGTTCCGGGACCCGGAGGACCGCAAGCCCTTCACCACCTTCGAGAACCCGGGACCCTTCGAGATCCCCAGGGTGTTCCTGGTGCGGCAGGTCCAGGAGGACTGGCTGCGGACCTATCTGCCCATGCGTCCGAACGAGTCCAGCGGATGGATCGATTCCAGGGACGTGAAGCTGCTGGAGACCAACTACCGGGTCCTCGTCGACATCTCCACCAACCGGCTCACCGTGTTCCGAGAGGACTCCCCGCTGATGCGCGAACCGGTGGCCGTGGGCACCGGCGGGACTCCCACCCCAACGGGGAGCTTCTACATCACCATGCTGGTCACGCCGACCAACCAGGCAGCGTATGGACCGTATGCCTTCGGGCTGTCCGCGTACTCCGAGGTGCTGTTCTCATTTGCCGGCGGAGATGGTCAGGTGGGGATCCATGGGACCGCCGACACTGGGTCCATCGGGCAGGACGTCAGCCACGGGTGCGTGCGGGTTCACAACGACGCCATCACCAGGATGGCCAACATCCTCCCCCTGGGGGCCCCGGTGGAGATCAGAACCTAACGGTTCGAACATCTTTCACAGAAACGGTCCGCATCGCTCAATCTCCGGCCCCGTCCGTGCCGATAACCCCATGAAACATGCGCACGCTCGCCAAGCCCGCGGCTCTCCTTACCATCCTTCTCTGTGGTCTGTTCCTGGGCCGCGATCTGATCAACCGCCGAGT
>DAITPV010000254.1:0-3581 GCA_036833435.1 Actinomycetota bacterium
ATGTCGAACGGCCGGGCGGCCCGCTCGTCCAGAGCCGCGCTGGCGAACGCGGGAGCGGCGACCCGGGTGGCACTGATGGCCACGTCGATCCCGAATGCCCCGGCAACCCGATCGGCGAGGGCCTCGTCGAAGATCCGGGCCACGGTGCGGATCCCCGGGTTCGCCCGCCTGGCGTGGAGGCACGCCAGGACGTTGGCCAGATCGTCGTCGGTGCACGCCAGGAGGCATGACGCGTGAGCAACGCGGGCGCGCTCCAGGTTCTCGGGCAGCCGAACGTCGCCGGAGAGCACCGGGGCCCGTTCGCCGGGGGCCTCGCGGAACCGGCTGTCGGAGGATCGTTCCACGGCCACAGCGGGGATCTCCAGGTCCGCCAGCAGTGACATCACCCGATAGCCGACGGTGCCCAGCCCGGCCACCACGATGTGCCCGGCCAGCCGGGCGGCCCGCTTTCCGGCTCGCTCTTCGAGGCGCTCGGCGGTGGCCACCGAGGCCAGATGGGAGAACAGCACCGCGGCCAGGGCGCCTCCGGCGATCGCGGTGACGATCCCCACGAGCTTCAGCCACTCCGGCTCGTCCGCCAGGGTCTGCTCCCCGAACGCGGTGGTCACGGTGAAGTACAGGCCCTCGATCACCCCGAACCCGTGGAAGCTGACGAAGATGCCCGCCGCCACCAGCAGCACCACGGCCAACGCCGCGGCCGCGGCCGGCAGCAGAGTGGACCGGCGGCGGCGCTTGCGTTCTGCGCGATCCAGCCGGACCTTCAACCGGCTGGACTGCCGCCGGCGGCCGAACAGGGTGTGGTCCCGGACGGCCAGCCGGAGGACCTCCTGGATCGGACCACCGACGAGGATCCGGTCGTCGGCCCGAATCACCTCTCCACCGGTGGCGGACTCCCATCGATCGTCTCCACCCGACCGAGCCAGCAGCGAGAGATGGAAATCGCGCTCGAGCTGGTCGGTCGTCCGACCGGACAGCGGCGAGCCGCGGTTCACGGTGACCCTGCACAGCGCCACCTCGTCGTCGCCCAGGTGCGTGGTGCCCAGGACCTCCTCGCCCAGCGCGGTGGCCACGATGGCCGGGGCGGCCAGGGCCGACACGCTGTAGGCCCGCCGGACGTTCATCCCGGACTCGAACTGCTCCGCCAGCACGGGGTTGAAGATCCGCAGGACCACCGGCGTGGCCAGGCTCATGGCGTTGGCGATCACCGCCGCCTGGAGATTGATGAGGTCCTCGTCGCCCAGGATCAACAGGGCCTGCGCCTCGAGGAGTCCGGCGTCCCGGAAGGCCTGCTCGTGGTCGCCGGAGGACCACACCAACTGGGCCACCTCCTCCACCAGGGGAGCCCGTTCCTGGTCCGACTCTCCGGCGATGACGACCACCTGGGCGCCCTCCTCCGCGAGCAGGCGGGCCACCCGAACCGTGAGGCGGCTGAGGCCGTGGATCACGAACCGGCGGCCGGTGATCAGCGGACGGGTCAGGCCCCGAGCACTCGGCATGGCGTGGCCAAGTCTCCCATCCGGGATACCCTCCTGCCGTGGTTCGGGCCGGCGACACGTTCACCGCGGTACGAACGTTCACCGAGGAGGACGTGGCCGCGTTCGCGGCCGTCAGCGGGGATCATGGCCGCCACCACGTCACTCGTGACGACCGGGGCCGGCTGGTGGTCCACGGGCTCCTGGTGGCTTCGGTCCCCACCAAGATCGGCGGGGACATCCACTACCTCGCCCGGGAGATGACCTGGGAGTTCCTTCGCCCCGTGTTCACCGGCGACACCGTCACCGGCACGGTGACCATCGACCGGGCCGACCCGGGAGACGGCCGGCTCGACGTGGCCCTGACGGCCACGTGTGCCAACCAAGACGGGACTGAAGTGATGCGGGGGAGGAGCCGGGGAGTGATCCTCGGCTAATACACGTGGCCGCGGGCGATCCGGGCTTCCAGGTACGCGAACCCCAGGAGCGCCAGGGCCACTCCCACCACCAGAACGCCGCCGAGGATCTCCATGCCTCCCGGCCGGCTGGCCACCCAGAGCAGAAGGAGGGCTCCGGCGGCGACGTTCGCCGCGCCGGTGACGGTGGCCACCCGCCGGGTGAGCCCGGTGTAGTCGGGGGCGATCCACAGCAGGTAGGCGTATCCCCACAGCAGGATCCCGGCGACCTCCGCGTAGATGGCCGGCTGGGCCGGCGGGAGCCCCAGGGCCCGGAACAGGTCATCCCATACCGCCAGCAGAAGGAGCAGGCCGAGCGCGAAGTCGAACAGGGCGTCCGCGTGGAGCACCCGGCGGGCTTGCCTTGCCCTCACGAGGAAAGGTTACCCATTGCGCGCGGCGGCCACGCGCTCGCCGGGTGGCAGGGGGTGCATATCCCGGTGAGCCGGGGTACCCTTCGTCTGCCCATCGTCACAAGGAGGTGGCGTATGGTCTCCGCGTTCGAGGCCGTCCGCGGGTTCTACGAAGCCGCGGCGGAACGACTGGGGCTGGAGCTGTCGCTCCGTGAGGCCCTGGCCACGCCTGAGCGAGAGCTCACGGTGAAGGTTCGCGTCCCCACCGACTTCGGCGGTTTCAAGGTGTTCACCGGGTATCGGGTCCAGTACAACAACGCCCGGGGGCCGTACAAGGGCGGGATCCGGTTCCATCCCGAGGTCTCTCTCGACGAGATCCGGACGTTCGCCGCCCTGATGACCTGGAAGACCGCACTGATGAATATCCCGTTCGGAGGGGCCAAGGGCGGTGTCCGAGTCGACCCCAAGCTCCTGTCGGTCCCGGAGCTCGAGCGGCTGTCGCGGGCGTACATGCGGTCGATCGCCGACGTCATCGGACCCCACGTGGACGTTCCTGCCCCCGACGTCAACACCACGCCGCAGATCATGGGATGGATGGCGGACGAGTACTCCCGACGGTACGGGCCCAACCCCGCGGTGATCACGGGCAAGCCCGTGGTGTTGGGGGGCTCGCTGGGACGGGATGCCGCCACCGGCCGCGGCTCGGCGATCTGCCTCGAGCGGCTGGTCAAGGCGCGGGGGTGGCGGCGTGAGGAGACCCCCGTGGCCGTCCAGGGGTACGGGAACGCGGGATCATGGCTCGCGGTGATCCTCGAGGAGCTCGGCTACCCGATCGTGGCGGTGTCCGACACCGGTGGTGCCGTGCTGTCGCCCGCCGGTCTGCCGGCCGCCGAGGTTCTGGCCCACAAGCGGGAGACGGGAAGCGTTACCGGCTTCCGCGACGCGGAAAGCATCCCCGGCGAGGACATCATCGGCCTGGACTGCGCGGTGCTGGCCGTTGCGGCCCTCGAGGAGGCCATCACCGAGGACAACGCCGAGCTGGTCAAGGCCCAGGTCGTGGTGGAGACGGCCAACTACCCCGTGACGCCAGAGGCCGATCCCATCCTGCAGGACCGGGGAGTCACCGTGGTCCCGGACATCCTGGCGTCGGGAGGCGGCGTGGCGGTCTCGTACCTGGAGTGGGTCCAGGACCTCCAGCGGGAGCAGTGGTCGGAGGATCGGGTCAACGGCCGGCTCGCCGAGCTGATGGGCGCGGCCACCGACCAGGTGATGGCCCGGGCGGACAACGAGGACCTGTCGCT
>DAITPV010000255.1:0-3551 GCA_036833435.1 Actinomycetota bacterium
CTTACCTGCTGATGCCTCCGGGTCTTCCCCGGGCCGTCACCTTCCTGGTCGTGGCCGCCTCGTTGCCGGTGGCCATCCTCACCGGCCTTCGACTCCACCGTCCCAAGCACGACCTGGGCTGGATGTTGCTGATGACGGGGTGGGCGGTCAACGTCCTGGCCAGTGGGGCCTGGTTCCTCTACCCGGTCCTGACCGGCGATTCTCTCCCGTTCCCTTCGGTGGCCGACGGTCTGTTCATCACCGCGTACGGCCTGTCCCTCGCGGGGCTGGTGGTGATCGTGAGCAGCCGGGGCCGGCGAGACCGGGGTGGGATGGTCGACGCGGTGATCATCACGTTGGGTCTGTCCATCGTGACGTGGCTGATCCAGATCGAGCCGGCGTTCTCCTCGTCCGAGCTGAACCTCGAGCAGCGGTTCCTGTCAGCCTTGGCCTACCCGCTGATCGACCTGATGTTCCTCGGGGTGGTGGTTCGCCTGGCCACCACTCGGGGGACGCCCTCCCTGTCGTTGTGGTTCCTGGGCATGTCGGTCCTGACCCAGACCGCCGTGGACATCTGGTACTCGGTGGCCGTGTTGTCGGGGGCCTTCACCCTCGGCGACCCCTTCGTGGCCGCCTGGCCCGTGGGCTACGTCCTCCTCGGGACGGCCGCGCTTCATCCCTCCATGGCCAGGATGGCCGAGCCGGCTCCCCAGTCGGACGCCAGCCTGTCGTGGCTCCGGGTCACCGCCCTGGCCGCGGCGGCGACGCTGGCCCCCGTGGTGGGGATCGTGTCCGACATCGAGGCCGGGCGGTGGGACCGCTCCGCGCCGACGGCGGTAGGCATGGTGGTGTTCGTCCTGGCCCTGCTCCGGCTACGGATGCTTTCAGCCGACGCCTCCGTGCTCCGCGCGGCTGAGGGGGCGCTCCGCGACAGCGAGGAACGCTACCGGGACCTGGTGGAACGGGCCCCGGCCGTCTCGTACCTGGCCGATCCGGGGAGGGAAGGCGCCTGGCGGTACGTCAGCCCACAGATCGAGTGGATGACCGGCTTCCGGCCCGACGAATGGGTGGGCGACCCCACCCTGTGGGCTCGGCGAGTCCACCCCGACGACCGTGACCGAGTGGTGGCCACCGAGGCGCGCCTATGGGAGGACGCCTCCGGAGGCCCTCCCGGCGAGTACCCGCCGCTGTCGATGGAGTACCGGCTGGTGGCCAGGGACGGCAAGGTGGTGTGGGTTCGCGACGAGGCCTTCGTGGTCCCCAACGACGACGGGACTCCGGGCACCCTCCGGGGGATCCTGGTGGACATCACCGACCGGCGAGCGCTCGAGGAGCAGCTCTCCCGCCAGGCCTTCTACGACGCGCTCACGGGCCTGGCCAATCGGGCCCTGTTCCGCGACCGGGTCCAGCACGCGCTGGTGGGTGTCCGCAGACGGACCGCCCCGGTGACCGTGCTGATGATGGACATCAACGGCTTCAAGGCCGTCAACGACACGCTGGGCAACCTGGCGGGCGACCGGGTGCTGGTGGAGTTCGCCAGGCGCCTGGATGAGTGTGTGAGGCCCTCGGACACTGCCGCCCGGCTGGGAGCGGACGAGTTCGCCGTGCTGATCGAGTACGCGGACACCACCGAGGCCATCGACGTGGCCGGGCGGATCCTGGACCGGTTGAAGGACCCGATCCGGATCGAGGAGCGAGAGGTGTTCCTGGACGCAAGCATCGGCATCGCGGAAAGCCGCGACCCACAGGGTGTGGACGAGCTCATGCGCCGGGCCGACATCGCGATGTACGCGGCCAAGCGCGACGGGAAAGCCGGCTACGAGGTCTACGACGACGAAGCCCATTCGAACGTTCTCAACCTGTTCGAGCTGGGGACGGACCTTCGCCGAGCCGTGGAGCGCGGACAGTTCATCATCCACTACCAACCGGTGGTGGCCCTGCCGCGAGGCGAGATCCTGGGGGTCGAGGCGCTGGTCCGGTGGCAGCACCCGGGCCGGGGCCTCCTCCCGCCCGATGACTTCATCCCCCTGGCCGAACAGACGGGCCTCATCGTGGACATCGACCAGTGGGTCCTCCACAAGGCCTGTCACGAGACCAGGGAATGGCAGCGGCGGTTCTCGGTGGACCCTCCGCTCCAGGTGCACGTGAACATGTCGGCTCGCCAGCTCCACCGCACCGACGTGGTGCGGCAGGTGGCCGAGGCCCTCCGCGTCAGCGAGCTCGATGCCGGCTCGCTGACCATCGAGATCACCGAGAGCGTTCTTCTCATGGACTCCGACGCCACCATCAGAGGCCTGAAGGGGCTACGGGAGCTCGGGGTTCGGGTGGCCATCGACGACTTCGGAGTGGGGTTCTCGTCCCTCAACTACATCCGCAGGTTGCCGGTCGACGTGGTCAAGATCGATCGCTCGTTCGTCTCGGGTGTAGCCACCGGGGTGGAGGAGTGGGGCCTGGCCCGCGGGATCGTCAGGCTGGTTCACGGACTGGGGCTGGAAACCGTGGCGGAGGGGATCGAGAAGGTGGAGCAGGTGGCCCACCTTCAGGCCCTTGGCTGCCACCTGGGCCAGGGGTTCTACTTCAGCCGGCCGGCCACGGCGGAGTCGATCACCGAGCTTCTCCGCGCCCGCCGCGACTCCGCCAAGTCCGAGACCGCCTGAAGCGGTCCCGGATCCTAGGCGTCGGAACCTCCCCCGAGCTCACCGGCTTCGGCGGTCCGCGTTGCCTGCCGTCCCGCCGGAAGGTCCATCACCAGGCTCAGGAGCCTGCGAAGGTCGAGCGGCTTGGTCAGGTATGCGACCGCGCCGGCTGCCAGCAGTGGCTCCGAGCGCCCTGCGACGGCGTCGGCGGTGACGATGACCACGGGGATGTCCCGGGTCTCGGGATGCTCCTTGAGTCGCTGGAGGACCTTCTCCCCCGGCAGGTCGGGGAGGTGCAGGTCCAGCAGGATCAGGTCGGGCCGCTCCTCGCGGGCCATCTCGAATCCCGCTCGGCCTTCGGTGGCCGAGAGCACCCTGGCGCCCTTGAGCCGGCGCTCCAGGACCCGCTGCACCAGCCGAAGGTTGGCCGGGTTGTCTTCGATGTACAGCAGGGTCCTGGCGGTCTCTCCCGACCCTTCCTCGTCGAACCGCTCCTCGGCCACCACGGAGGAGATCGCCTCCATGCCCTTGGCCCGGGCCAGCTCCACGGAGAAGGTGCTTCCCCGTCCCTCATTGCTGTCGAGGTCGATCATCCCTCCCATGGCCTCGACCAGGGCCTTGGACAAAGCGAGTCCCAGCCCGGTGCCTTCCACCCCGGTGGCCTCCGCGCCCAGCCGGTTGAACGGGCTGTACAGGCCGTCCTGGAGGGCCAGCGGGATCCCCGGGCCGGTGTCGCTGACCTCGATCCGCACGCGCCCTCCCGTCTCCTTGGTGGCCACCCGGACGGTCCCGCCGTCGCGGTTGTACTTGACCGCGTTGGACAGGAGGTTCAGCAGGACCTGCTTGAGGCGCTGGCGGTCGGCCATCACGGTGAGCCCACGTCCCCCATCCATCTCGACCTTGATGCCTCGCTCGTCGGCCATCTGTCGCACCAGG
>DAITPV010000256.1:0-3530 GCA_036833435.1 Actinomycetota bacterium
GGACTTGCCGGCCCACGACTTCCCGGCCCAGCCGCCGGTGGTCCAGGCGCTGCCGGTCCACTCGACGCCCATCCACGAGCCTCCCGACCAGCTCGACCCGGCCCAGCTCTTTCCGGCCCAGTTGCGAGCGTCCCAGGCCGTCCCGAAGATGTCCTGCTCACCCTCGAGGACCACGCCATCCTGGTCGACCAGATGGCCCGATCCCCGCGCTGCCTCCAATGAGCCGAGGCCCGTGGCCAGTGGGTGGCGCTGGATCGCGAACGGGTAGTAGCGGTTGTACGCGGTCCTCATGTCGATCAGGCCCTCTCCCTGAGCCAGCTGATCGGCAAGGGGCAGAGGCTGAGCCGTGCGAGTGAGGGCCGCCTTCAGCTGGTCGGGTGTGAGGAACGGCATTCGATCGAGGAGCAGCGCCGCAGCCCCGGAGACCACCGCTGCGGCCTGGGACGTCCCACTGCCGCGGAAGTAGCTCACGGCGTGCCGGCCGACCGGGTAGGCGTCGTCGACGAAGGAGCCAGGGGTCCGCAGGCTGATCACCGACTGGCCCGGAGCAACGACATCGGGATGCCGTTCGGCCGTTCCCCGGCTGGACCAGCTGGGGACGACGTCGTCGCGAGGGTCGAGGGTGCCCATGGGGTTGTCGGCGCCGACGGCGATCACGTAGGGGTCGTAGGCAGGGTTGTTCAGCTTCGGGCTGCCGAAGCCGGTGTTCCCCGCCGCCGCCACCACCGCGATCCCCTTCCGCCACGCCACCTCGACGGCGTAGGTGAGGGGGTCCAGTTGGTAGTCCTGGACGCCGTCGGTCCCGAACGAAAGGTTGATCACCCTGATGTTCATGCCGTTGTCTCGCCGGTGCTCCACGACCCAGTCGATGGCGGCGATGACCTGGGAGACGTCGGTGGCGCCCTCGAAGTCTCCGACCTTCACGTTGACGAGCCGGGCATCGGGAGCGATGCCCCGAAGGCTCCCCTGGGAGCTGAACGCCTCCTCCTCCGCCTCCTGTGAGGCCTCGAAGGCGTCCTTCTCCTGACGCTGCCGGTCCTCGAACGCCAGCTTGTCCTGCCCCTGCTGATCCTCGAAGGCCTGCTTCTGGACGTCCTCCTGCGCGAAGAACGCGGTCTTTCGGTCTTCGGCGGCCTGGAGACACGCGCTCCTGTCCGGGTCGACCATGGCCTCGCACTGGAGCTTGTCGCTCTCGTACTGAGCGATGAACGCGATCTCGTCTGCCGTGAACCGATCCTCGAAGGCCAGCTTGTCTGCGGCTTGGGCGGACTCGAAGGCCTGCTTGTCCGCGGCCTGGGCGGACTCGAAGGCCTGGCGCTCGGCGGCCTGCTGGTCGGCGAAGACGCTGAAGTCGGGATCGAAGTCGCCGGCGATGATTCCCGCCAGGTGTGTCCCATGTCCGTAAGCGTCCATGTGCCGAAGCTGGTCAACCTGCGAATCGAACGAAAGGTCAGGACCGTGGATCACGTGATTGCCGGTGAACCCATCCAATGGGGAGATGCCGGTGTCGATGAGGGCGATGTCCACGCCCCGGCCGGTGTACCCGTGAGCGTGGTACTTGTTGGCTCCGATCGCCTTCGCCGTGAACTTCAGCGACCCGGGGTCCAGAGCGGACACGAAGTCCGACCCGCTCTCACCGGACCCGCTCTCACCCGACCCGCTCGACCCACTGCCACTCGATCCGCTCCCGCTCATGAAGTGGACCCTGGCGTTCAGGGTCACGGACGACACCGCAGGCGAAGCGGTGAGCCTGGTCAGTGCCTGCTCGGGCACCGTCGCCGAAAAGCCGTCGATGATGTTCAGGCTGCGGGTGACCTCGCCGCCCAGATGCTCAACGAGGCCTTCGGCGTCACCGCCGCCGGGCGCCTCGCGAACGATGACCGAGACCATGTCCTTCATGGCGTCGGTCATGGGGGCCCGCATGGCGGGGGAGACGAAGGCCATGGAGGCGGCGACCGCCACGGCCAGGGCCACCACCTTCTTCTTGGATCCTCGCTTCGAGTCGTTCCAGCTCGTTGCCAGAGCGATCGGGCTGCGGTCGGGGGGCATCCTGGTCCCTCTCATGGTCGGTTTGTCTTGCAGGGGTATCGGCCCGGCGGGGGACACTCTGGATACGACGTTCGGGTGGTTTCCCCCATGGCCCGAAAGGACTAGTCAGCGCCAGGTGGCCGGTAGATCCGTGCTTGGAGCTCACGCTCCGTGACCAGGGGGGAAGACTGCCTCGTCCGAACGCGTTAGGTGCTTGTCGGTCGTTCGGCCCATGAGGATCAGGGGGTCCGCTGGCGGGTGATCTCCTGCTTCGGACGCATCTTGGCCAGCTACCCCCCCGAACCCCCCGAAGGCCCGGTCGGTAGGGTCGGGGCGTGGCCAGGGCACATGTGGTGATCTCCGGCCGGGTCCAGGGGGTGTTCTTCCGGTACGAGACCCGCCGCCGGGCGGAGGAGGAGCAGCTGGCCGGGTGGGTGCGCAACCTCCCCGACGGGCGGGTGGAAGCCGTGTTCGAGGGACCCGACGACGCGGTGGAGCGGTTGGTGCACTGGTGCCGCGAGGGCCCCGGCGGCGCGGACGTGGATGACGTGGAGGTCACCCGGGAGGACCCCGAGGGCCTCGATCGCTTCGAGGTCAGGTTCTGAGCGCTTCCGGGAAACCCCTCGATTCCGCTGGTAGCATCGCCCCGATGTTCCTCAGGTCGCTCGCGGTTCGAGGATTCAAGTCCTTCGCGGACCGGACCGTCATCGAGTTCGCCCCCGGCGTCAGCGTGATCGTGGGTCCCAACGGGTCGGGGAAGTCCAACCTGGTCGATGCCATCGCCTGGGTGCTCGGGGAGCAGGGCCCCCGGGCCCTGCGAGGCTCGCAGATGGCCGACGTGATCTTCGCGGGGAGCCCCGCTCGGCAGGCCCAGGGCATGGCCGAGGTGAGCCTGGTCATCGACAACGAGGCCGGTCTGATCCCCGTCCCTCAGTCGGAGATCGAGGTCGGCAGGGTCGTCTACCGGTCCGGCGACAGCCAGTACCTCATCGGGGGGAGAACCGCTCGTCTCCTGGACATCCAGGAGCTGCTTTCCGACAGCGGGATCGGACGAGCCCTGCACACCGTGGTGGGGCAGGGCCAGCTGGAGGACGTCCTGGTGGCCGGACCTGAAGAGCGGCGCCAGTTCATCGAAGAGGCCGCCGGGATCGCCAAGCATCGCCGCCGGAAGGACCGGGCGCAGCGACGCCTGCTCTCCCTGGACCAGGATCTCCTCCGCCTCCAGGACGTGATGTCGGAGCTGAAGCGCCGGCTCCGGCCGCTCAAGCAGCAGGCGGACGCAGCAGGGAAGCATGAACGGCTCTCCGGGCAGGCCGACGACCTGGCCTGGCGCCTGGCCGCGGCTCGTCTCCGCGCCCTCCTGACGGATCGGGACGCCCGACGCCCCGGCTGGGAGGAGGGCCAGGCTCGACGCCGCGAGGCCGAGGAAAAGCTGGCGGCCCTCGACGCCGAGATCGCCTCGCTGGCCTCCCGGCTGGGTGAAGCGGAACGAACGCTGGCCC
>DAITPV010000257.1:0-3509 GCA_036833435.1 Actinomycetota bacterium
GGATCGTGGAGCTGCTGGAGGAGTACTGCCCCGGCACGTCCAGGTCCGTGGAGCACGTCGAGGTCCTGGCCCCACCGGACATCGAGGCTCGCTACGGCCTCCTGGGCGGGAACATCTTCCAGGGGGACATGACCCCGGACCAGCTGTTCTCGTTCCGGCCGATCCCCGGGTACGCGGACTACCGGACCCCCATCGACGGGCTGTATCTGTGTGGAGCCGGCACCCACCCGGGCGGCGGGGTGATGGGAGTGCCCGGGCGCAACTGCGCCACGGTGGTCCGCCGGGACGTCAGGCGAGAACGGTTCGGCCTTCGCCGATGACCGTGTTGAGCGACGAGGACCTCGAGATCCGCGGGAAGGCTCGGGAGTTCGTTCGACAGGAGCTCATCCCCCACGAGGCCGAGGCGGAGATGAACGGGGGCCGGCTCCCCGACGAAGTCGTCGAACGCCACCGCAGCCTGCTCCGGGAGCTCGGTCTCCAGTGTCCCAACATGCCTCGAGAGCTCGGCGGGGCCGGGCTCACCATGCTCCAGCAGGTTCTGGTTCAGGAGCAGATCGGGATGGCCACCAACGCCCTGGGGTGGGTGCTGCAGACCCCGCCGGGATGGCTTCTCGAGGTGGCCACCGAGCACCAGCTCCGGACGTGGCTGGAGCCCACGGTCCGAGGGGAGCGCCACGAGTGCTACGCGATCACCGAGGAGGGTGCGGGATCCGACACCGACGCCATCCAGGCCACCGCCCGGCGAGAGGGCAACCGCTACGTCCTGAACGGGCTGAAGTGGCACGTGACGTCGTTCAACGGGGCCGACTACATCTTCTTCCAGGCCCGGCTGACCGAGGGGCCCCACGCCGGCGAGCAGGCCCTGTTCGTGGTGGACAAGGACACCTCGGGTGTTCGCCTGATCCGCGAGCCGGCGTACTCACACACCTACGCCGACACCCACGCCATCGTGGCCTTCGAGGACGTCGAGGTTCCGGCATCCTCGCTGATCGGCGAGGAAGGCGACGGGATGCGGTACACGTACGAGTGGTTCCGGTACGAGCGCCTGATGATCGCGGCCCGGTGCTGCGGTGCCGCGGAACGGCTGATCGACGAGGCCGCCCGGTTCGCCGAGGGGCGCGAGGCGTTCGGCCGGCCGATCGCCGAGTACCAGGGGGTCACCTTCCCACTGGCGGACTCGCTCACCGAGCTGTGGGGCGCCCGGTTGATGACCTACCGAACCGCACAGGAGATCGATGAGGGCGCCGACGTGAAGGTGACTCACGCCCACTGCTCGATGGCCAAGCTGTACGCCAGCGAGATGGCCAACCGGGTGGCCGACCGGGCCGTCCAGGTCTTCGGCGGGCGCGGGTACATGCGGGAAAACGTGGCCGAGCGATTCTGGAGGGAGCTCCGGGTGGACCGGATCTGGGAGGGCACCTCGGAGATCCAGCGGGTCATCGTGGCCGACCAGCTGTTCAAGCGCGGCGTCGCGCTGGCGGACGCCGACCCATGACCGATCCCGTGCTGCTCGAGGAGGACCTCGGCCCGGTTCGCCGGCTGACGCTGAACCGGCCCGACGTCCTCAATGCCCTCAGCGGCGAGCTCGTGGAGCGGCTCTCGGACTCGATGAGCCGGGCTGCCGGCGACGAAGCCGTTCGGGTGGTGGTCATCCGTGGTGCCGGACGGGCGTTCTGCGCCGGCTACGACCTGAAAGAGGAGGCCGAGCTGGAACGGGAGCGTGGTCCGCTGGACGTGGCCGGGTGGCGCGAGGCGATCGCCGCCGACACGGCGCACATGCTCGAGGTGTTCGACCACCCCAAGCCGGTGGTCGCCCAGGTGCACGGGTACTGCCTGGCAGGCGGATGCGACCTGATGATGATGTGCGATCTGGCGGTGGCCTCCGACGACGCGAAGTTCGGAGAGCCCGAGATCCGGTTCGGCTCCGGGGTGGTCACCATGGTGATGCCCTGGCTCATCGGGGCCCGACGGGCAAAGGAGCTCCTGCTCACCGGCGAGGATCGGATCCCGGCGGAGGTGGCGCTTCGCCTCGGCCTGGTGAACCGGGTCGTTCCTGCCGACCGGCTGGACGATGAGACCCTCGACCTGGCCCGAGCCATCGCTTTGAACGACCCGGTGGCGGTGTCGCTGACCAAGCGCTCGATCAATCGGATGTGGGAGGTGGCCGGGTTCCGCGAAGCCCTCCAGGCCAACGTCGACCTCGACGCCGTGATCGAGGCGGCCGAGGTCCCCGAGCGCCGAGAGTTCAACCGGATCCGCGAGGAGCAGGGCCTGAAGGCCGCCATCGCCTGGCGCGACGCCAGGTTCCGGGCGGATCAGGCTCCCAGCGAGTAGCCCAACCGACGGGGAAGGGTCGCCAGGAACCGGGTGATCCACCCAGGCCGTTTCCCGACATCCTCGAGGCGATCCTTCCGCAGGATGGCGGCCTGGACGATGCCGGTCCCCATGGCGGTGATCGGCGGTGGCGGGAACCTCATGGGGCGGTGGGTGACCATCGGCAGGTCGGTGACGGGGTCGTCCGCGCCGCTGGCCAGGGCCGAGAGGATCCGCCCGCCCAGGTGAGTGGGGGCCACGCCGTTCCCGGTGTACCCGACCGCGTAGTGGATCCCTCCCGGCAGGGTCCCGAACCAGGGCCGGTGGGTCGCCGACAGGTCCACCGCGCCGCCCCACCCCTCCTCGATCGGCACGTCCCGGAACGACGGGAACAGCCGGTGGAACCCTTCGCGAACCCACCCCAGCGAGACGGGGTCGTGGTCGTAGCCGGACCCCACTCGCCTCCCCCGGGCCCGGCCCACGCCGCCGAACACGATCCGTCCGTCGGGCGTGGTCCGGAAGTAGTGGAGGGCCGTGCGCACGTCGCAGATGTACTGGCCGCCGGTCCACCCCAGGTCGCCCAGGCGCTCGGGCGCCGGCGCGGTCACCAGCACGTACGACCCCCTGACCACGACGGTCCGCCGAAGGTTCGGCCACCGGGCCGCCCACGCGTTCAATCCGAGCACGGCGCGCCCCGCGCGAACGCTCCCCTCGGGGGTCTCCACCACCACCGGCGGGCCGGGGCGTGTCCTGGTGGCCGGGGTCGCTTCGTGGATGCGGACCCCTCGGTCGAGGAGCACTCGCCGAAGCCCCCTGGCCAGCCGGGCGGGTTGGATCGAGGCCGCGTGGGGCATGAACGCCCCTCGGCGGAACACCGGCGATCGGCAGATCTCCGCCACCTGGTCCTCGGTGAGCTCTTGGTATTCGCGCTCGACGCCCAGGCGCCGGCACGCCTCGGTCGAACCCCGCCACACACCATCCTGGGCCGGTGACGAGGCCACCATCAAGCAGCCCGCCGGGGCGTACCAGGCGTCCACGCCATGCTCGTGGCACCAGGCGCCGATGGCGTCCACGCTCTCGTCGACCTCCCGCGCGGCGGCCAGCCCGGCCTCGTCGCCGTGACGCTTCACCAGGTCGGCCGTCTCGTCCCACCACCCGCTCGCCAGGCCGCCGTTGCGCCCGCTGGCGCCGGACCC
>DAITPV010000258.1:0-3486 GCA_036833435.1 Actinomycetota bacterium
CATCAGCGGCACGACGTGATGATGCATCTGGCGCGCCCCGGTCCCCGGGTTGCTGGACCTGTTCGGCGGCAACCTCGACAAGCTCGTGGCGGCCCGCTCGACCGCAGGGATCATCGGGCTGGCCACCTTGCTGTGGACGGGGACGGGAGTGGTCGGCGCCGGCCGCAACGCCATCAGCCGGATCTTCCGTACCGGACCGCCCCAGGGCGGGATCCGGGACAAGGTGTGGCTGGTGGCGGTCACCGCCGCGCTGGGCATCCTGGGGCTGGTGGCCACCGTGGGAGCCACGATGGCCGCCGGCCTGGAGGCGGAGGGGCCGCTGGGCGTGGCGCTCCGGGTTGGCGCGGTCGTCGTCGCACTCGGCCTAGACACCGCTCTGTTCCTGGTGGGGTACCGGATCCTCACCCCGGGGGTCCGGTGGGGCCAGGCGGTCCCGGGGGCGGTCTTCGCGGCTGTTGGGTGGACGGTGCTCAAGGTTGTGGGGACCTGGTACGCCACCTACACGGCGGAGCGGGCGGTGTCCGTGTACGGGGGGTTCGCCGCCACGGTGGGGATTCTGGTGATCCTGTACCTGGCAGCGCGGGTGTTCGTGTATGGAGCTGAGCTGAACGCGGTATTGATACATGAGGAAGGAGGTGGTCCGGTGACGGACCGGCCGCAGAACGGGGAACAGGCCCCACGGGACCAGTCCACGATGAAGCTCGTGGGCCAGGTCGCCGGAGACGTGGGGACGCTGGTCAAGAAGGAAGTCGAGCTGGCCAGGCAGGAGATCATGGAAGGGATCTCCGCTCGGCTGAAGGCCGTCGCAGCCCTGGGGGCGGTGGCCGCGCTCGGCCTGTTCGTCGTGGGATTCCTGGGGGCGGCCGGAGCGGCGGCCCTGGATCTGGTGATGCCCACGTGGGCGGCGCTACTCATCGTCGCCGGGGTCTTCGTGCTGTTCGCTGCGATCGCCGCGGTGTTCGGGATCCAAAAAATGAAGAGTCCCCCGCTTTCGCCGGAGAAGGCCAAGGAGAGCATCAAGGAGGACGTGGAATGGGCCAAAGCTCAGCTGCGACGGTAAAAGAGATCGAGGAAGTTCGCGGACGCCTTGAGAACAACATGCGTGAGCTCGAGCGGCGCATGCCGCAGCCGGCGGTGTGGGCCAAGCGAGCGGTCGGCGTGGCGGTGGGCGGGGGGATCAGCGCGTTCATCCTGATGAAGGTGGTGAAGAAGGCCCGGAAGCGCCGCAAGCCCACAGGAGCGGTGATGGGCTCGCAGCCGGTCCAGGCCATCGTCCAGGTGGTCCCCGACCAGGTGGCCGATCGCGTGGCCGATGCCGTCGAGCGGGGTACCTGGAAGCAGTGGGCCGCTGCCGGAGCAGGCGTGTGGCTGGCGGTCCGATTGCTGGAGCTCCGCCAGCTGCGCCGGATGAACCGAGCGCTCATGGAGGGCCGAACCTGACCCCCCGCTGACCGGAGGCGGGCTCACGGTACGATGCCGCCGTCCATGAGTCCGCTTTCGATCGCTCTGCTTTCCTGGGAGTACCCGCCGGTCGTGGTCGGCGGGCTGGCCCGGCACGTGCATCACCTGTCTCACGGACTGACCCGATGCGGCCACCAGGTCACCGTCGTGACCCGCGGCCTCCCGGGCAGCGAGGGGGACGGGCGCGAAGACGGAGTGAGGGTCGCCCGGGTGGTCCCCGAGACCGATCCGCCCTCCGCCGACCTGGTTCCGTGGGTGTTGGAGCTGAACCGGTCGCTCTTGGAGCGGGCCGGCCCCGAGGTCAGGGACCACCGCCCCGACGTGATCCACGCCCATGACTGGCTGGTGGCCCACGCCGCCGTGGCTCTGGCCGAACGCACCGGAGTCCCCCTGGTGGCCACCATCCATGCCACCGAGCACGGCCGTCACCGGGGACGGCTGGCCGGCCCCACGCAGCGGTTCGTCCACGACGTCGAGCGGTGGCTGACGTCGGTGGCCGACAGGGTGATTGCCTGCTCCGCGTACATGCGTCGAGAGGTGATCGACGTCCTGGAGACTCCCGAGGATCGGGTGGTGGCCATCCCGAACCAGATCGATCTCACGGAGTTCGCCCCGGTCGGCTCTCGGGGCCGTGTGCGGGACGGCCTGGGGATCGACGGAAGCCCGCTCGTGGTCTTCGCGGGGCGGCTGGAGTACGAGAAAGGTGTCCAGACCATCCTCGAGGCCCTCCCGCTGGTCGACCGCTGGATCCCCGGGGTCAGGCTCGTGGTGGCCGGAACCGGGACGTACCGCTCGGAGCTCGAAGATCGTTGCCGGTCCCTCCGGCTGGGGAACCGGGTTCGGTTCGAGGGGTTCGTGGGCGAGAGCCGGCTCCGGGACCTCTACGGCGCCGCCGACCTGGTGGTGATCCCTTCCCTGTACGAGCCGTTCGGCCTGGTGGCCCTGGAGACCATGGCGGCGGGAACGCCGGTGGTGGCCGCGGACACCGGCGGGCTCCGCGAGGTGGTGGAAGAGGGAGTCACCGGACTGCGGTTCGCTCCGGGAGACCACCACTCCCTGTCGCAGGCCATGGTCCGCGTACTGGGCGACGGTTCCCTGGCCCGAACACTGGCCGAGCGAGCTCGGGACTCCCTGGCGGCTCGGGGCTCCTGGACCGGAGCCGCGTCCGCGACGGTGGACGTGTACCGAAAGGCGATCAACTCGCGTCTTCCCGCCCGGTGAACGCGGCGCTGCTTCGGTGGTACGAGCCGCGAAGGAACGCGTACCCCTGGCGCGGCGCGCGCGACCCCTACCGGGTGATGGTCAGCGAGGTCATGCTGCAGCAGACCCAGGCCGCCCGGGTGGTTCCTCTCTACCGGGCGTTCCTCCGGTGGTTTCCCACGGTCCGGGACCTCGCGGGTGCGGACCGAGCCGATGTGATCCGTGCCTGGGCGGGGCTCGGCTACAACCGCCGCGCGATGAACCTGTCGGAAGCCGGACGATCGGTGGTTCGGGACCATGACGGGAAGCTGCCGCGTGATCCCGAGTCGCTGCGACGGCTTCCGGGGATCGGTCCCTACACTGCCGCGGCGATCGCCTCGATGGCGTTCGGGGAACCGGTGCCGGCCGTCGACACCAACGTTCGCCGAGTGGTGGCCAGGGCGCGGTTGGGGGTCGATGGGCCCGAGGCGGACCCGGCCGCGGTTCGGACGGCTGCGCGTGCGTGGATCGATGAGAACGATCCGGGGGCCTGGAACCAGGCGGTCATGGACCTCGGCCGGGAAGTGTGCCGCCCGAAGCCCCGGTGCGAGATGTGCCCGCTGTCCTCTCGCTGTGCGTTCCGCCGGGACGGCCGCAGCCCGGCGAGGACCGGGCCCCGGCAGTCGGCGTTCGAGGGATCGTTCCGGCAGATCCGGGGTGCGGTCATCCGGGTGCTTCGAGACCGAGGCGCGGCCACGCTGGCCGGGCTCGTCGATGAGACCGGACACCCCGCCGACGGTGTGCGCCGCGCCGTCGAGGCCCTGGCGGCCGAAGGGATGGTGAACG
>DAITPV010000259.1:0-3484 GCA_036833435.1 Actinomycetota bacterium
CCTCGGACGATCCCCGGTGCGATCTCCGCGCCGGATGGCCCATGCGTACATCAGGGCCCCGGCGATCAGGAATCGAACCGACGCCGACATCAGCGGTGGGATCGTGCGGACCGTCACCCGGATGGCCAGGTACGTGGCTCCCCAGGCGACGTACACGGCGGCCAGCGCGGCCCAGATGGCGTTGGCGCTGGGGGCCCCGCGCTCCTGCTGCACGCCCGGCGTCATGCCACTATCATATGAAAGCTCCATTCGCCGTGTGAAGGGGACATCGAAGATGAACCCGGGAAATGGCTTTCGATCTCATGGGAGGACGGGGTGAGCGCTTTGGCTCCTGAATCGAGCCTGGACGACACCGACTGGCGGATCCTGGGCGAGCTGCAGAGCAACGCCAGGATCACGTTCACGGAGCTGGGCCGCCGGGTGGCCCTCACCCCCCCGGCGGTGGCCGAACGCGTCCGGAGGCTGGAGGAGTCCGGGGTCATCACCGCGTTCCGCTCGGAGCTCGACCCCGCCAGCGTGGGCTATCCGATCACCGCCTTCGTCCGGTGGACGGCGCTGGGACCCGACTGCGCGTACCTTGGCGAGGTGGCTAAGGAGTTCGAGGAGATCGTGGAGTGCCACCGGATCACCGGCGAGACCTCGTACATCCTCAAGGTGGTGGCCCGGTCGGTGCAGCACCTCGAGCAGCTCATCAACCGCCTTTTACCCCACGGCTCCACGATCACCTCGCTGGTCCTGTCCTCACCGGTGACCCACCGGCCCCTCGGACCGCCCGTCGAGGCCGAGCCGTCGGTGATCCGGGAGGTCGGCGCGTGACGGTTCGGATCGGGCTGGGTCTGTTCACCGGACAGATCCCGCCGGGTTCCGACCGGACCTTCACCCGCGAGTACCGGGACATCATCGAGATGTCCCGGCTGGCCGAGACCCTGGGATTCGACTCGGTGTGGGTCAGCGAGCACCACGGCTCCGGCGACGGGTACCAGCCGTCCCTGCTTCTGATGCTCGCGGCGATCGCCGCCGCGACCGACCGAGTGCTCCTGGGGACCGGGGTGATCCTGGCGCCGTTCCATCACCCGCTCAGGCTGGCCGAGGACGCCGCCGTGGTGGACCACATCTCGGAGGGACGGTTGATTCTGGGCCTCGGCCTGGGATGGCGGGAGGAAGAGTTCCGGATGTTCGGGCAGTCCGCACGCGAACGGGTTCGCCGGACCACGGAGATCGTGAGCGTCCTTCGGAAGGCGTGGACCGGCGAACGGTTCACCCACGACGGGAAGATGTACCGATTCGACGAGGTCAAGATCACCCCGCGCCCGGCTCAGGACCCCGGGCCCCCGATCTACCTGGGCGGGTTCGTGGAGGACGCGATCCGCCGGGCCGGACGCCTGGGGGATGGCTACATCCGCAGCCGGGGCGGACTGGACGACGGCCAGGTGGCCCTGCGGTGGGCCGAGGAAGCGGCGCGGGAAGCCGGCAAGGACCCGGCCGGTCTCGGGTTCGCCCAGCTCCAGAACGCATTCGTGTGGGAGGACGGCGACGACCCCTGGGAGATCGTCCGGGATGGGGTGGCCCACCAGCTGGGGACCTACGAGGGATGGCGAGCCGGTGCGGACACTCCCGACCGGCCGGGATTCGAGGTCATCCCGCCGGACGAGGACACCCTCAAGGCTCTGACGCCCACCGGCGACCGGCACGAGGTGATCCGAGCCCTCCGTCCCATCGTCGAGACGTTCGCCGGGCGGGACGTGTTCGACCTGGTGGTCCGGCTGCACTACCCGGGGATGGACCTCGACACCGCGGCCCGGTCCATCGAGCTGTTCGGCCGGGAGGTCCTTCCGGCCCTCAAGGGCGCATAGCCTCCTGGTGCGGCCCGAGGCCGCGGGCTAGGCTGCCCGCATGACCACCGTCGGCGAAATCATGGCCACCGCGCTCTTCTCGATCGACCCGACCACGACCGTCGCCGAGGCCGCCACCGTGATGGGCGAGCGAAGGATCGGCTCGGCACTGGTGATGGACGGCGACCGCCTCCTGGGGATCTTCACCGAGCGGGACATCGTCCGGGCGCTGGGACAGCACTTCGACGCCGCCGGCCACGAGGTCGCCGAGTGGATGACGCCCGACCCCGTCTCCGTGAGTCCGGGCACTCCGGTGGACGACGCCCTCAAGCTCATGCTGGACCGAGGGTTCCGCCATCTCCCGGTCGCCGAGGGAGACCGGGTCATGGGCGTGGTGTCGATGCGGGATCTGTCGGCAGCCGGCGCCGGCTAGAACCCGGCCGCGCGACCTTTCTCCGGAAGATCCTGCGAGGCCTCCTTCAGCGCGTTCCACACCGCCTTGAACACCTCACCGGCGTATTGCGGCGGCTGAGACTTCTCTCCACCCATCGCCCCACGCAGTGCGGAGCCGGTCAGCTCGATTGCCTTCTCGAACAGCTGCCAGTCGATCTCTCTTCCCGTCACGGAACCTCCCGGTGTCGGTGGAACCCTATCGAATGCTCACCCGCGGACCAGCCTCGAGCGCAGCCCGGGGTCGTGAAGATACGTCTCGGTGAGAGGATCCGGCTTCTTGCGGAAGGGGACCAGGGCCCGGCCGTACCGCCGGGCCACGGACGAAGCCATCATGGCCGCCCGCTCGCCGCCGGGGATCCGGGCCACCGGCCGCCGCAGCACCCCCATCCGACGAAGCCTGACCTCCGCCGCATCCACGGTGGCGGACAGGAACCCCGGCATCTGCGACAGCACGGGGTGGTCCGGGTAGCGTCTGCGCACCCAGCCGGCCAGCCGCCGGATCCCCAGCATCGACACGAGAGACAGCCCCACCAGGTGCCGGGCCTGACCGGGATCCCTCCGCAGCGCCTCCGTGGTGTGGTCCTCGCCGAATGACACATGTCCCTCTTCTTGGCGAGACAGCCCGACCAGGAGCTTGCGGACCTCCGAGTCCGGCAACGTGTCGATCAGCGCGTAGATGGCCATGAGGACGAACCCCTCACCCAGGGCCATCTCCAGGCAGGTGTGCTCCACGAACGTGCCCCCGGCGAAGTCGGTGGCCAGGAACTTCAGGGCCGGATGTGGTGGCTGCGGCTCGGCTTCCAGGGCCGCCAGGACCCGGAGGAACAGCTTGACGTGGGCCATCTCCTCGTTGGCCTGCCGGGCCAGGAACTGGGCAGTCTCGAAGCTCGGGGCTCGGGCCAGCCAGTCCCCCACCTGAACCCCAGTGACCTCGCCGAACAGGAACTGGCTGAAGATCCACCCCAGGACCTCCCGATCCCGGTCCAGGTCGAACCGGGCCCTGCCGAAATCGTAGGTCTGTTCCTCCCTGGTCAGGAGCACGCTCCGAGGCTACACCGGGCCGTCCGGATCGATCGAAAACGCAGGGTGAGCAGGGGAAATGGCCGCGCGCGTCGAACCCCTGAGCACGGGGCACGTGGGCTGCCACGCGCCCGGGGGATCCCAGACAAGGAGGTCGGGCTCGTGCTCGCCACTGCCTT
>DAITPV010000260.1:0-3478 GCA_036833435.1 Actinomycetota bacterium
GGTTCTTCCGGGGTCAGGGGGGCGGGCGCTCACACATGGAGGTGGTGGCCAGCGAGGTGAAGAAGCTGGACCGGGAAACAGAAGACTGAAGGGGCTCGGGCGGCGTGCAGGACCGGGGGGGCCTGGTGGCGAACTAGAATAGGGCGTCCACCCGACCCACCTGGAGGCCTCAGTGAGCCAGATACCCGAGCCCGGCGGTTTCGACCCCCAGGTCCGGTACGGCCGAATCCTCGGTCTGTTCTTTGCCGTAGCCGGATTCGTGGTCATCGGGTTCGGCTGGAACGGCTCCGCGAAGAGCGCCCTGGTGGACGTCCAGTTCCCCTACCTGATCTCGGGCGGGATGGGCGGCCTGGCCCTGGTCCTCCTGGGGAGCGTCCTGATGCTCATGGCCCAGTTCCGGGCCGAGCGGCTCAAGCTTGCCGAGCAGCTGGAGAAGCTGGGGCACGTCCTGGGGCGGGCTCCTTCTCCGCTGGAAGTCACCACCTCGGAGAACGGCCGGGTGGTGGCGGGGAAGTCCACGTACCACAAGCCCGACTGCCGCCTGGTGGAGGGGAAGGCGGATCTCGACTTCGTCAGCCCTGAGGCAGCCAAGCTCAGCGGCCTGTCCCCGTGCCGGGTCTGCAACCCCGGCGACCCGGATGTGGCCGAGGATCATGCGGGGTCCGCGTCCGAGACCCCGGACTCCGCCTAGCCCTAGGCGGGAGCTCCCAGGTAGGCCTTGCGCAGCTCCCCTTGATCGAGGATCTCTTCGCCGGAGCCCTCGTACTCGATGCGGCCCTTCTCCATGATGTAGGCCCGATTGGCAATGGCCAGGGCGCCGGCGTTCTGCTCGACCATCAGCACCGTGACCCCTTCGTCGTTGATCCGGCCCACCGTGTCGAACACCTCCTGGGCCAGCACGGGGGACAGGCCCAGCGAGGCCTCGTCGATGAGCAACATCCTGGGGTTGGCCATCAGTCCTCGACCCACCGCCAGCATCTGTTGCTCACCACCCGACAGCGTTCCTGCCAGCTGGCCGCGACGCTCCTTCAGCCTGGGGAACGTGGCGAAGACGCGATCGAGATTCTTCCGGTACAGCTTCCCGTCTCGCCGGTGCGACCATGCCCCCAGCCGCAGGTTCTTCTCGACGGACAGGCTGGGGAACACCCGGCGTCCCTCGGGGATGAGCACCAGGCCCTGGGCCACCAGCGTCCTGGCGTCGGCGCTCCCGATCTGCTTCCCGTCGTACACGATGTCGCCCGACCACCGCCGGAGAAGGCCGGCCACCGTCATCAGCGTGGTGGTCTTGCCGGCGCCGTTCAGTCCCATGAGGACGGCCGTCTCTCCATCCTCCACGGTGAGGTTCACGCCGTGGAGCACGGGGACCTGGCCGTAGCCGGTCCGAAGGTCGGTGACCTCAAGAAGCGACATCGGCTTCTCCTCCGAGGTACGCGGCCACCACGTCGGGATGCTTCTGGATCTCCTGCGGCTCTCCCTTGGCCAGGAGCTCCCCGAAGTTGAGGACGTACACGTAGTCGCACAGGCCCACCACCAGTGGCACATGGTGCTCGATCATCAGGATCGTCAGGTTGAGCGAGTCCCGCAGGAACCGCAGCGTCTCGCCCAGCTGCTGGGCCTCCTCCGGCCCCATCCCCGAGGAGGGCTCGTCCAGGAGCAGGAGGTCCGGGTCGGTGGCCAGAGCCATGGCCAGGTCCACCATCTTCTGCGTGCCGTA
Organism: Actinomycetota bacterium; assembly: GCA_036833435.1. GTDB lineage: Bacteria > Actinomycetota > UBA4738 > UBA4738 > CALAEC01 > DAITPV01. The sequence continues at coordinate 1,715 of DAITPV010000260.1, forward strand.
GGGGAGACCTCCGACCTCTTCCCTGGCCACCGGGAGCAGCCCCAGGAAGTCCAGGATCTCTTCGGCGTTGAGCCGCAGCTCGCCCTCTTCCCGGAAGGTCCCGATGGTCCCGAGCATCCCCGACAGGGCTCCGTACCGGATGTGGGCGTGCTGCGCCGTCAGGACGTTCTGAATCACGGTGAGGGTGGGGATCACCCCGAGGTTCTGCCACGTCCGCCCCATCCCCCTGGCCGCCTTCCGGTGCGTGGGCAGCTTGGTGACATCGCGGCCGCGGTAGGTGACCTTGCCGGTGTCCGGCTTGTAGATGCTCATCAGGCAGTTGAAGAAGGTGGTCTTGCCGGCCCCGTTGGGCCCGATCAGTCCAACGATCTCCCACTCGCCCACATCCAGGGACACCTTGTCCAGGGCCTGCAGCCCTCCGAAACGGATGGACAGGTCGGCGACCTCGAGGACCTGGGTCACGCCGACCCTCCCTTGGGCGAGGGGGCCGGCTCGGGACGAGCCTCGGGCTCTCCGGCCTCCCCATCATCGGTGGTCTGCGTCGCGGTCTCCTGGACGATGGACGCCGGGAGGGGAACCGTTGAGACCACGGTGGGCGCCTGGCGCCGGGCCGCCTGCCGGGCCGCGGACCGGGCCAGCTGGCGCAGGTACTCCAGCATCAACAGCACGAACAGCACGGAGGCTCCCACCGCCGCCACCAGGCCGAACAGCAGCCGGGGGCCCATGGCTCCGCTGGTCAGGATCAGGGTCACGGCGAAGGCGATGAGCGCAGGGAAGCCGCCCAGCTGGATGGCCTCGTGGCGGGATTCCACCAGGGGCCCTCCGGCCATGAACCGGCGGATGGGCCACAGCTGCTGCCCGATGCCGCCGGGGTACAGCGTGATGGTCAGAACCAGCAGCAACGCCCCGATCCACGGAGAGAGGGCCTGCACCAGGACCTCGCCGAGGAGTGGGATCTTGATCGATGCGCCTCCCACCGCGGCGGAGAGCGCCAGCGGGAAGACCGCGAAGAACGCCGACCCGACCACCACACCGGCGCGGGACCCGAGCCCTCCGACCACAGACATGAGGATCCACACCACGGATGTCTGAAGGACGAAGTCCGGAGCGGTGACCACCTCGTTCCAGTGGGCGAACAACGATCCCGCCACTCCGGCCAGGAATCCCGCGGTGGCGAAGGCCAGGAGCTTGTACCTGGTCACGTTCACACCCAGCGTGGATGCCACCCGTTCCTCGTTGCGGATGGCCACGATGGCCCGGCCGGCGCGGCTCTTGGTCAGACGCCAGTCGATGATCAGGAACAGGCCCAGGATCAGCAGGGCGATGTACGCGTACGCCTGGTTGGACTCGAAGGCCGCGGGTCGGGGTGCGGCCCCACCGGCACCGCCGCCGGTGAACGCCCGCCAGTTGAAGATGGTGGTCTCCGCCATCAGGCCGAAGGCCAGCGTGATCAGGGCCAGGTACAGGCCACGGATCCGCAGGGCGACCAGCCCCAGCAGCAGAGCCATCACGGTGCCGGTGACCCCCGCCACCACGACGCCGATGAAGAAGTCTCCGGTGGGGATCTGGTCCGGGGCCAGGACCAGCCCGGTGAGGGGGTCCGTGGCGAACCCGCCCACGTTCCGGACGATGAACGCCGCCATGAACGCCCCGATCCCCACAAACGCCTGGTGTCCCAGGGAGATCTGGCCGGCGTGGCCGGTGATGACGTTGATGGAGAGCCCGATGATCGCGTAGATGGCCGCCAGCCCGATCCACAGGTCC
>DAITPV010000261.1:0-3476 GCA_036833435.1 Actinomycetota bacterium
GTCGATGGCTTCGGCCAGCATGGCCACCAGCGACCGCATGGAGCGAGGGGGATGAGCGAAGTCCATCGGCTGGGGGCTCGGCCCGAACATCCTCCGCGGCCGCCCCGCCCCACCGCCGCTTCGCTCGGCCTTGGACACCACCAGCCCGGCCTGCTCGAGCCGGGCCAGGTGCTGGCGGATGGCGTTGGGGTGGAGGGAGAAGGTGGTGGCCAGGGCGCTCACCGAGATGGGCTCGGGGGAGGTGCACAGCTCGCGGTAGATGCCGAACCTGGTCTCTTCGCCCAGCGCTCTCGCCGTCTCGTACAGCCGGTCGAACCCCTCAACGGTGAGCCGCTCCACCCGGCGATGATAGACCCCCTCCCAGGTGCACAGGGTGGCCGCCGGGGTGCAAACGCCCTGCTCGCGGGGCCCCTCATTGGGGTCTTTACAAGCAGAAGGGGTCCCTGGTAACGTGACACACGGACCATTAGCACAGGAGATATTGGAGAAATCAGAGGCCCCCGGCCCCGCAAGGGGACGAAACCGCCGGGGGCTGTTGTGACGAAGAACCGGAGGAGGATCGGCCCTGATGGCCGAAGCGGCAATGTCAGCGAACGAGTGGGACATCGGTTGGCAGTACGAAGCCGCGTGCCGAGGCGAGGACTCGGAGCTGTTCTTCGCGCCCAACTACTTCGAGCGCAAGGAAGAGAAGGAGGCCCGGGAGGCTCGGGCCAAGAACATCTGTGCCCGGTGCCCCGTCCGGGTGGAGTGCCTGGACTACGCGCTGCGCAACCGTGAGCCCCACGGCATCTGGGGCGGCCTGAACGAGGTCGAGCGCAAGGCCATCATCCGGGAGCGCGAGCGCGAGGCCCGCCGGGCCGGCTGACGCTGACCGCCTCGGATCGTCTCCGCGAGCTCGGGATCGAGCTGCCGCCCGTCGCTGCCCCCGTGGCGTCCTACGTTCCGGTCAGCGTGGCCGGTGGGCTGGCGTTCGTGGCGGGCCAGGTTCCACTCGAAGCAGGCAAGCCGATGGTCACCGGGCGCCTGGGCGAGGACCTGTCGACGGAGGAGGGTGCGAGCTGGGCCCGGCGCTGCGCGCTGCAGGCCCTGGCGGCGCTCCAGTCCGAGCTCGACTCGCTGGACCGGGTGCGGGGGATCACCAAGGTGACGGTGTTCGTGTCCTCGGCGGACGGTTTCACCGAGCAGCCCAAAGTGGCCAACGGCGCCAGCGACCTCCTGGTCGAGGTGTTCGGCGATGCGGGGAAGCATGCTCGCTCCGCGGTGGGAGTCCCGGTCCTTCCCCTCGGTGTCCCCGTCGAGGTCGAGCTGATCGCCGAGCTGGCCTAGCCGGCTTTCCGCTGTCGGGTCCCTCGAGCGCTCTTCAGGAATCGGAGCAACCGGGCCTCGTCTGCCCGGAGTGCGGCGGTTCCCCGCGGTGCCCGCTGAGGCAGCGGCCGTTCCCAGCTCTCCACCAGGGTTCCTTCGAGGTACGAGTCCAGGATCCCGGGATGCACGTAGGACTTCCGGGCGATCGCGGGGGTGTTGCCCAAGCCGCCGGCCACCGCCTCCACCGCTCGCACCACGTTGCGCTTTGCCTGGCGGGTGGAGGTGGCGGGACCCATCCCGGCCAGCGTCGAGGCGGCCAGCACGGACCCGGCCCACGTGCGGAAGTCCTTCGCGGTGAAGTCGCTCCCGCCGATCTCTTGCAGGTAGTGGTTCACGTCGGCTGAGTCGATGGCCTTCGGTTCTCCACCGTCGTCGACGTACTGGAAGAGCTCGTAGCCGGGCAGGTCGCGGCACCGTCGGACGATCTTCGCCAGCCGTTCGTTTTCCAGGTCGAAGGATGTCCGCTTGCCGCCCTTGCCGGTGAACTCGAACCGCACCTTCGACCCCCGGACGTCTACGTGCCGACCCCGCAGCGTGGTCAGCCCGAAGGACTCGTTCTCCTTCGCGTATGAGAGGTTGCCGACCCGCACGAACGCGGTGTCCAGGATCCAGACCACTGCTGCTAGGACCTTCTCCCGAGGCAGTCTCGGCTGCCGCAGGTCGCGGCGCACCCGTCGCCGGAGCGGCGTGAGGGACATCCCGAACTCGGCCAGCCGCTCGAACTTGTTCTCGTCCCGAACCTGCCGCCATCGATCGTGATACCGGTACTGTTTCCGTCCACGAGCGTCCCGGCCGGTGGCTTGGAGATGGCCGTTCGGCAGGGTGCAGATCCACACGTCCTCCCACGCCGGCGGGATGGCCAGGGCCCGGATGCGAGCCAGATGGTCGGGAGAGCGAACACGACGCCCCAGGTGGTCGAGGTACACGAACCCCCGACCCGCACGCCGTCGCCGGAGCCCGGGCAGGGCATCGCTCACGTATCGAAGCCCCGGAACGGGGCTGGGACCCGCGGTCACCGTTGTGGTCACGCGGTGGTGCTTACCCGCAGACCGAATGATGCGAACCCGTGATAACGCGGGGGAGCGTTCTCCCTACCGTCGTTCGCCGGCGGGGAGGCCGTACTCGCCGGGATCGATCCCTCCGCGGGTCGTCCCGGTGCAGAGATTGGTCCCCGTGTGGCCGTTGCGGACCTTGCCGCCGAACACGGTGAACTTCTTGTCCTCCCGGAAGGGGAAGCCGCACGCCGCCGAATCCTTCGCGGTGATGACGTCGAGCCTCCGGGGAACCTCGCCCTTGTAGACGATCCGTGCCGTGAACCGGGTGACCAGTGTGGTGCCGGTGTCGGTGATCGAGCGAGCCTGCCCCGTGAACACGACCTTGGCGCTCTTCGCGTGGTCCTCCGGCGACACCGCGATGCAGCTACAGGCCCAGGCAGGGCTGATCGTGGCGGGCAGCAAGCCGGCGGCGAGCGTGAGGGCCAACAGGATCCGTCTCATCTGGATCAGTCAACCACGCGGCGGACGTCGCCGTCCCGGCGGGTGAGGCCGCGGCGGTCGAACGACTCCAGGATGGGCAGGGCGTACTTCCGGGTGGTTCCCAGCAGCTCCCGGAACCGGCTGACGGTCAGGCCTTCCGGCCTGGCCGCTTCGGTCGCGGCCAGCTCTTCGGCCTGCGCCACGAAGGACGGAGTTGCCACCAGCTCCGGCGAGACTCTGACTAGGCGTCCGGTGGCCACGCAGGCGTCGATCAGCTCATGGTCGAAGCCGTCGGCCACGAGGTCCTTGACCGTCGGCGGCGTCGGTTCACCTGCCGCCACGGCGTCCACCAGGCGTGTGGCGTCGTCCTCGCGGTCGCCCAGACCGACCCGATGCGAGGCCAGCCTGACGGTGTTCCCCTCCCTGGCGGTGACCCCTTCGCGCTCCAGGGAGGCCAGCACCTCCGCGGCCAGACCCTGCTCCAGCGAGGCGATCAGTCCCGGCGCCGCGTCCTCCAAGGTCTGGCGGAGGTCGGCGGCATCCATCCCGGCGAGGAGCGGCCGATCTCGGTGGAACGCCTCCAGGGATCCCACCGCCGCCTCCCGGAGCGACCCGAGGCGATCCTCCGCCATCCAC
>DAITPV010000262.1:0-3439 GCA_036833435.1 Actinomycetota bacterium
CCCCGGTCGGCCATCAGGGCCTGGACCCGCTTGAGCTTGGCGCCGACGCCCACGTAGCCGTCCTGCCGGCGATACTCGCGGTCGATCACCCCGCCGATCCCCGTTGGGTCGGGACACTCCACGATCTCGGACTCGCCGCGCGGCCGGAGGGCGAACGTGGTGCCTTCCCCGTGCCGGAAGTGGGTCTCCCGCACCAGCATCATGGCCAGGTCCAGGTCCGGAGCGTTCACGGACCCGGTCACCTGCCAGTCGTCGTCAGCGCGCCGGCGAGCCAGGACGTCCCACACCTCCATGGTTCTCAGACCGCTGCCGCTCGAGCCCCGGTGACGGCCTCGCGGACCCAGTCGTGCTGGTCCCACATGGCCCGCCGGTACAGGAGCCGGGTCTGGGTCATGGGGCCGTTGCCCTTGACCACCTGCCAGAACTCGTCCCACCCGGGGTCGCCCCAGTCCCACTCCCCCTTGCCTTCGTTCCAGGCCAGCTCGGGGTCCGGGACGGAGATCCCCAGGTCCCAAAGCTTGGGGACGTAGGTGGAGAAGAACTCCTGGCGGAGATCCTCGTTGGACCGGGTCTTGATGCCCCAGTACAGGAGGACGTCCTTGTCGGGCTTCGACGGAGGCCCGAAGAAGTGCATGATCGGTCGCCACCACCGGTTCACCGCGTCCTGGAACATCTCCCGCTGCTCGGAGGCCCCGGAGACGAGCTCGAGCGTGAGGTCCTCGCCGTGACGGAGGTGGAGTGACTCCTCGGCGCAGATCCGCTTCATGGCCCGGACGTACGGGGCGTACGAGCAGTCCAGAAGAGCCTTCTGGGTGACCAGCGCGGCGCCGTCGATCAGCCAGCCGATCACCGCCACGTCGCCCCACGACTCGGTGGGGTAGTGGAACACGTTGTGGAACTTGGTCTTGCCGTTCACCAGGTCGTGCCACATCTGCTCCCGTGACTTCCCCAGGTCCTCGGCCACCCGGTACAGGATCTGGGCGTGCCCGGCCTCGTCCTGGACTTTGGCCGTCAGCGACAGCTTGCGGCGGAGGGACGGCGCCCGGGGGATCCACTCCCGCTCGGGCAGACACCCCATCACCTCGGAGTTGGCGTGCATCTCGATGAACTTCAGCAGCGACCGCCGGTACTCGTCCGGCATCCAGTCGCCGGCCTCGACCTTCTCCCCGGCGTCGATCCTGGCCTTGAACTCGGCAACGCGATCCTCGTAGCTCATCTCGAGCCCTCCTTGGTCTCCAGCCCTCGAAGCAGCAGATCGGTGAAGCGGTCGGAAACCTCCTCCGGCGACAGCGGCCCCGAGGGCCGGTACCACGTGTACGTCCAGTTTGCGGCGGACAGCACCAGGAGCCGGGCGAACCTGCTGTCGTCGGCGCCCGGCAAGTCCGTGACGATCTTGTCCCACATGGCCTCGTAGCGGTCCCGGAGGCGGCGGATCTCGGCCCGTCTCTTCCCGGTCAGACTCTTCCACTCGTGATGGAACACCCACGCGGCGTCGAGGTTCTCTGCGACCACTCCGACGTGCGACCGCATGGCCCGGCGAAGCCGCTCATCGGGGGAGAGAGTTTCGGCGAGGACCGCTTCCAGTCCGGCCAGGAACTGACGGGCCGCGGAGGTGACGATCTCGAAGAGGAGGTCCTCCTTGGAGGCGATGTGGGCGTACAGGCTTCCGGGCAGCATTCCGGTGGCCTCCCCGATGTCCCGCATCGAGGTGGCGTGGTACCCCCGCCGCCCGAACAGGCGGGCGGCCCGGTCCAGGATCTGCTCCCTCCGGGCTGGGGCTCGTACGGCCATGGTCCCGCCACCCTACCAAACAAACGCTCGTTTGGCATTCCTGCTGGCCCTGCATACGGGAGGGGGCGGCCCTTTCGGGCCGCCCCCCATCCAGGCCGTCGCCGGCGGGTCAGGCCCCCACGGGCGCACGGGGGCGCTGAGGATCCCGCACGTCGGCGGCCTCCCGGGCATGGATCCCCTCGACCTTGAGGTCGGGGAGCCATCGGAGCCACCCGGGGAGGTACCAGTTCCGGTCGCCGAGGAGCTTCATGGTGGCCGGAACGAGGACCGAGCGGACGATGGTGGCGTCCAGGAACACCGCCACCGCCAGCCCGAAGCCCATCTGCTGGAACATCACCAGGTCGCCGGCGGCGAACCCAGCGAACACCGCCACCATGATCAGCGCGGCGCCCGTGATGATCCCGGCTGTGGTCCGCAGCCCGAACGCAACGGACTCGCTGTTGTCACCGGTCTGATCGAATCGCTCTCGAATCCTGGTCAGCAGGAACACGTGGTAGTCCATCGACAGACCGAACAGCACCGCGAACAGGAACAGCGGCAGCCAGGCCTCGATCGCTTCCACCTGCTGGAACCCGAAGAGCTCGGCCCCCACCCCTTCCTGGAACACCAGGACCAGGAGCCCGTACGCGGCCCCCACCGACAACAGGTTCATGATGATGGCCTTGATGGGAACCACGATCGACCGAAACACCACGGTCAGCAGGATGAACGACAGGCCCAGCACGAACACGAACACGATCGGCGTGTACCGGTCGGTCACACCGAAGAAGTCGGCGAACTGAGCGGTCTCCCCACCCACCAGGACCTCGGCGTCTGTGCCCTCGAACGTCTCCGGGATGATGTCTTCCCGAAGCCGCTCCACCGAGGCCACGGCCGCCTTCCCGGAGGGGTCGCCAGCCGGGGCCGCCGAGACCACGGTGAGACCCTCCCCCGTCTCGACCTGGCTGGGGCCGAACCCACTGTCCTCAGCCAGGGCCGCCTGAAGCTCTCTCACAGCGGGCTCGACCCCCTGAGGATCGCCGTCGATCACGACATGCACCGGCGACGTGATCCCGCCGGCGAACTCGGTGGCCAGGATGTTGAACGCCCGCTTGGACTCGATCTCGTTCGGGAGCGTACTGACCCCGCCGAATCCGGTCTCGATCCCGAAGTACGAGACCCCCGCGGCGAGCAGCAGCCCCGCGGCCAGCACCAAGCTGGTGACCGGACGGCGCATGACCGTACCGGTGACCCGGTCCCAGAACCCGCCTCGGGGCTCCCCGACCTCGACGGGCCGCTTCCGCCGGAACACCCGGAGTGAGTTGACCCGGTCACCCAGGAGCGACAGGACCGCGGGGAGCAGGGTCATGGACGCCAGGACGGCAAACACGACCACGAGGATGGCTCCCAGGGCCAGGCTTCTGAAGATCGTGGTGGGCACCAGCAGCATCCCCACCAGCGCCAAGACCACGATCGTTCCGCTGAAGAACACCGCCCGGCTGGCGGTGGCCCCTGACAGCCGGATGGCTTCGAGCTTCTCGTTGCCCCGGTGTCGCTCCTCGCGGTAGCGAGACACGATGAACAACGAGTAGTCGATCCCCACGGCCAGCCCCATCATCGTGATCATGTTGGTGACGAAGTAGGAGAAGTCGAAGGCCTGGCCCAGGAG
>DAITPV010000263.1:0-3396 GCA_036833435.1 Actinomycetota bacterium
AAAGATCAATGCTTTAGCAACCTCTTCATTGCCATTGCGAGCAGCCGGTTCGGCGGGCGCCTCGGTGGGTGCCTCCGGCTCCGGTCCGGCTTCGGGAACCGGCGCCGCCTCGGCCTCGATCTCCGGCCCGGTGGTGACCCCGGCGTCGTCCACGCCCCGCATCGACAGGGAGACCCGTCGCCGGGCCACGTCCACGTCCTCGACACGGACCCGCACCTTCTCGCCCACCTGGACCACCTGATCGGCGGACTCCACGTGCTGCTCGGAAAGCTTGCTGATGTGCACCAGGCCCTCGATCCCGTCGGCCACCCGCACGAAGGCGCCGAACGGAACGATCTTGGTGACCTCGCCCTCGATGACCTGTCCGGGCTTGGTGTGGGTCTCGAACTCCTTCCACGGGTCGGCCTGGGTGGCCTTGAGGGAGAGCGATACCCGCTCCCGGTCCATCTCCACATCCAGGACCTCGACCTCGACCTCCTGCCCGGTGGAGACCACCTCGCTGGGATGCTCGACGTGGCGCCAGGAGAGCTCCGACACGTGCACCAGTCCGTCGACGCCGCCGAGGTCCACGAACGCTCCGAAATTCACGATCGAGGAGACCGTGCCCTTCCGGCGCTCGCCCTTCTGCAGCGACTCGAGGAACTTCTTCCGCCCCTCGCTCTGGGACTCCTCCAGGAAGGCCCGGCGGGACAGCACCACGTTGTTCCGGTTCCGGTCGAGCTCGATGATCTTGCACTCGAGCTCCTGGCCCACGTACGGATGCAGGTCCCGGACCCGGCGCAGCTCGACCAGCGAGGCCGGCAGGAAGCCGCGGAGCCCGATGTCCAGGATCAGCCCGCCCTTGACCACCTCGATGACCGGGCCCTTGATCGTTCCGCCCTCCGCCATGATCTTCTCGATCCGGCCCCAGGCCCGTTCGTACTGGGCCCGCTTCTTGGACAGGAGCAGTCGTCCCTCCTTGTCCTCCTTCTGCATCACCAGGGCCTCGAGCTCGTCGCCGATCTTCACTTCCTCGTCGGGATCGACGTCATGGCGGATCGACAGCTCCTTGGCGGGGATCACACCTTCGGACTTGTAGCCGATGTCCAGGAGGACCTCGTCACGGTCGATGCGAACGACCTTCCCGGTGACAATGTCTCCGTCGTTGAAGTCCTTGAGGGATGCCTCGATCGCTGCGGGCAATTCCTCCGGGGTCAGGTCCCGCTCGACCGTCCCCGGACTCTCCGTCTGTGTCTCGATCTGTCTCAGCTCCTCTCCCCTGCGTTCCCTCCGCGCACGGCGGGCCGCGGTGCTGCCCGTGGATTGTGCGGCGGGGGCCCGACAGGGCACAACAATCTTAGGGGAACGCTCTCTACAGCGTCAACACGATCGTTGGTCGGACCAGCGCAAACGAGCGCTGTTGCTCAGTGGCCGGCGGGTGTGGCTTCGGCCCAGTTGAGGCCCCAGCCGACGTCCGCGCGAAGCGGAACCGACAGCTCGAACGCGGATTCCATCTCCTTGCGCACCACTTCGGCGACGGCCTCGGTCTCCCCCTCGTCCACGTCGAAGACCAGCTCGTCGTGGACCGTGAGGACCATGGTGGCCGGAAGGGTCTCCACCGCCGCGTCCACCCGGATCATGGCCACCTTCATGATGTCCGCCGCCGAGCCCTGGATCGGCGCGTTGAGGGCCATCCGCCGCCCCAGGTCCCGGATCCGGGGGTTCGGGGACTGGAGCTCCGGCAGGTATCGTCGCCGCCCGAGGATCGTGGCCGTGTACCCCTCGGCCGCGGCCACGGCCACCTGCCGTTCCAGGAAGTCTCGGACGTTGGGGAACCCCTCGAAGTACGCGTCGATGAACTCCTGGGCCTCGTCCGGCGGGATCCCCAGGCGCTGGGCCAGGCCGTAGGCGTTCATCCCGTAGGCAAGCCCGTAGTTGACCACCTTGGCCCGTCGCCGGAGCTCGGGGTCCACCTGGTCCGGCGGGAGGCCGAACACCTTCCCCGCGGTGGCGGCGTGGACATCCGTGTCCGCGGCGAACGCGTCCGCCAGCGCCGGGTCGCCCGTGAGATGGGCGAGCACCCGGAGCTCGATCTGCGAGTAGTCCGCCACCAAGAGCACGCTGCCGGGCGCGGCCACGAACGCCTTGCGGATCTGCCGTCCCGTCTCTCCACGGACCGGGATGTTCTGCAGGTTGGGGTTCACCGACGACAGGCGGCCGGTGGACGCGGCCACCTGGTTGAACGTGGTGTGGATCCGCCCGGTCTCCGGACGGATCAGGGGAGGAAGGGCATCCAGGTAGGTGGACTTCAGCTTGGACAGCTCCCGGTACTGGAGCAGCGCGTCAACGATGGGGTGGGCGTCGCGGAGCTTTTCCAGCACCGATGCGTCGGTGGAGAGCTGGCCCTTCGAGGTCTTCTTCCCCGGTGACAGCCCGAGCTTCTCGTACAGGACCAGGCGAAGCTGCGGCGGGGAGTTCAGGTTGAACTCCTCGCCCGCGTGCCCGTAGATGTCCTTCTCCAGCGTCTTCATGCGGTCGCCAACGGTGTCCGACATCTCCTGGAGGTACTCGATGTCCAGCGAGACGCCCGCGGCCTGCATCCTGGCCAGGACCCCGGCGAGCGGAAGCTCCACGTCCTCCAGCAGCTCGGCGACGCCGGCCTTCGTGGCTCGCTGCTCGAGCACGGGAGCCAGCAGCGCGGTGGCTGCGGCCCGAGCGGCGGTGCCGCGCCACGGGTCCTCGGAGAGCTGGAGCTGCCCGCCGTCGTCCGCTCCTTCTTCCTCGGCCTCCCGGAGGAGGTCGCCTCCCAGGTACCGCTCGGTCAGCTCGCCCATCGAATAGGTGGCTTCCGCGGGGTCCAGCAGATAGGCCGCCAGGAGAGTGTCGAACACCACTCCCTCCACCCGGAGGCCGAGCAACGCGACGGCCGTCTCCAGCTCCTTGGCGTCATGGACCCACTTCGGGCGCCGGGGATCGGCCAGCCACGAGCGCACCTCGTCCGGGACCGGACCCTCGAGCGAGAGATACGAGGCCTTCCCATTTCCCCCGGACACGGCCACACCGGCCAGGTTCGTGTCGCGAACCGCAAGGGCCACACCCAGGGGTCCGTCGCCCTGCAGCAGCCGCTTGTGGTCCCGCACACGGACCCGAGCCAGATCCAGCTCCACCGTCTCCGACGGCGGCGGACCGACTCCCGCCTCCTCGAGACGGTCCAGCAGCGTCCGAAACTCCAGGGAGTTGAACAGCCGGCGAACCTCCGCGTCGTCGCGCTCTCCCAACACCGCGTCGTCGGGTCCGAGTGGAAGGTCCAGGTCGGTCTCCAGGCGAGCCAGGTCCTTGTTCAGGGCCAGCTGGTCACGCATCTCCTTGATCCCCGCCGACACCTTTGGTTTCAGGGACTCCACGGCGGTGATAACC
>DAITPV010000264.1:0-3384 GCA_036833435.1 Actinomycetota bacterium
CGACGGCCTGGCCTCCCGGCCGCTGCTCGACGGCGTTCGCGGCGCCCCTCCCGCTGACATCGGTGCCGTCGAACTGACCTTGGTCCGGCTGTCGGCACTGGCGGCGGATCTGGGCGAGGACCTCGACGCGGTGGACGTGAACCCGCTGATCGCGGGACCAGGGGGATGCGTGGCCGCCGATGCCCTGGTGGTCCCCCGAAGCTAGGCCAGCAGCTCGGCGGTGGCCTTTTCAAAGACCTCCGTGTGCCGGTCGACGTCCTCGGCGGTGGTCGCCGGGGACATCAGCGCCATGTTGTGGAACGGCGTCAGCAGGATCCCCCGGTTGAGGGCGAACAGGTGCATGTAGGCGTCGAGCTCGGGGTCCTTGCGGGCCGCCGCCTCCCCCCCACTCCGGGGGCGATCCGGCTGGAACAGGTATTCGGCCCGGCACCCCAGGCGGGTCACGTGCCACGGCGCCCCGTGTCGGGCGATCACCGATTCCACGCCGCCGGCGAACCGCTCCGCCAACGGGATCATCCGCTCGTACGCGTCGTCCGTGAGCACGTGCTCGAGCGTGGCCCGCATCGCCGCCAGCGACAGGGCGTTCCCCGCCAGCGTTCCGCCGATCCCCCCGACGTCCTGGTAGTCGGCCCCGGTCCGCTCGAACATGCGCCGCCCCACGTCCTCGGAGACTCCGAACGCGCCGGAGGGCACGCCGCTGCCGATCGGCTTGCCGATCGTGAGCATGTCGGGTGTCAGCGCGCCGGCTGCGGTGTATCCGCCCGGGCCCGCACAGATCGTGTGGGTCTCGTCGATGATCAGCAGGGTGCCGGTTCGCCGGGTGATCTCCCGAAGGGCGTCGTGGAACCCGGGATCGGGCAGCACGATGCCGATGTTGGTGAGCGCCGGCTCGGTCAGGACGCAGGCGACGTCGCCGGGAGCGAGAGCGGCCTCCAGCCCTTCGACGTCGTTGAACTCGACCACCCGGGTGGTCACCGCGGGGTCCACGGGCGGTCCAACGTTGCCTTCCCTGGACTGCGTCTTCCCGTCCGGACCGACCACCACGAACGTCTCGTCCACCGTTCCGTGGTAGCAGTAGCTGAACACCAGGATCCTGGGACGGCCGGTGATCTCCCGAGCGATCCGCACGGCGAACCGGTTGGCGTCGGTGGCGGTCAGGGTGAACTGCCACAACGGGAGCCCGAACCGCCGGGTCATCTCCTCCCCAACCCACGCGGCATCCTCGGTGGGCAGCATGGTGGTGATCCCCCGCCCCAGCCGGTCGGCGATGGCCGCGATGGACTCGGTCGGGGAGTGGCCCGTCATCGCGCCGGTGTCACCCAGGCACAGGTCCACGTAGGTGTGGCCGTCGACATCGGTGACCCTTGCGCCCGATGCCTCGGCCATGAACACCGGGAACCCGCCGGCCCACTCCATCATCCACGTCATCGGCACGCCGCCCAGGAGTGACTCCTGGGCCCGCTCGTACAGCTCCCGGGAACGAGGATGCGAGGCCTCGAACCGAGCACGCTCCCGGTCGGCCAGCTCGCGCAGCCGGGCTCGATCGACGCCGCTCAGGACGGCCATCGTGTGAACAGCGCCGATCCGCGCTTTCGGAGCTCGTTCTCGATCACCAGCCGCTGGATCTCCGACGTGCCTTCCCAGATCCGGTCCACCCGCAGCTCCCGCCACAGCCGCTCCACGGGGTTCTCGCGCATGTAGCCCCGGCCGCCGTGGATCTGCACGGCGCGATCCGCCACCCGGCCGGCCGTCTCAGAGCACACCAGCTTGGCCACGGCGGCCTGGGCGTGCAGATCGCCGCGAGAGATCTCACCACGAGCGGCGCCCCACGCCACCCGGTACAGGAGGGACTTCGCCGCGGCGATCTCGGCTGCCATGTCCGCCAGCATGAACCCGACACCCTGGTACTCGACGATGGGGTGCCCGAATGCCACCCGTTCCTGGGCGAAGGACAGAGAAAGGTCCAGGAGCCGGATCGACGCGCCGACCGTCCGGGCGGCGATCATCAGCCGCTCCTCCACGAACCAGTCCTTGGTCAGCTGGAATCCCTGCCCCTCCTCCCCCAGGACCTTGTCCTCCGGAACCCGAACGGCGTCGAGCGTGAAGATGGGGTGCTCGAACACGAACGTGTGCGTGTACTTCGGCACCCGGGCGATCCGAACACCGGGAAGGTCCTTGTCGACGAAAAACACGGTCGGCTTCTCCGGGTCGCCGTCCACGTGCGCGTGGACCAGGAGGAAGTCCGCCACGTCGCCGGTGGTCACGTGCCACTTCTCGCCGGTGATCAGGTAGTCGGAGCCGTCCCGCTTCGCGGCGGTAACCACCATGGTCGGGTCGGACCCCGCGCCCTCCTCGGTGATCGCATAGGCGTCACGACGCTCGCCCCGGCAGGCCGGGCGGAGGTACTCGTCTTTCTGGTCCTCGGTCCCCTCCCGCATGGGGATCGAGGGGCGCCACGGCACGTCCCACAGGGCGCCGGTGACCTTGCCCCATTCCTCCTCGATGAGGGTCTGTTCCAGGAGGTCGTGGCCCTGCCCTCCGTCCTCCGGACGGTGGTTGATGGCATTGAACCGCCATTCGAGAACGGCGGCCCGGATGGCCGCCAGGCTCTCCGGGGGAAGGCCTCCCCGCTCCTCGCACTCCAGCTCGTAGGGGTACAGGTGAGCCTCGACGAAGGCGCGAGCGCGCTCCTGGAGCCGGCCGTGCTCCTGTTCCAGTCGCAGATCCATGGGCCGGCTCCCTTCTTGCTTGTTTGAACGGTGAAACAGTAGCCTCTCCGGAGAGGGGAGGGTAGCGCGTGAGCCGGGCCCGGGACGTGATCGTCATCGGCGGAGGCCACAACGGGCTGGCCTGCGCCGCGTACCTGGCCCGAGAGGGTCTCGACGTGCTGGTCCTCGAGCGGCGCGAGGTTCTCGGCGGAGCGTCGGTGACCGAGGAGCCGTGGCCCGGATACCGGGTGTCGTCGGCCGCCTACGTGGTGAGCCTGCTCCCCCCTCGGATCGAGCAGGAGCTCGATCTCCGCCGGTTCGGATACCGGGAATCGATCATCGACCCCGACTACTGGGTTCCCTATCCCGACGGCAGCAGCCTGACGCTGTGGAGCGACGCCGCGCGGACCGCCGAGGAGATCGCCACGCTTTCGAAGAGCGACGCCGACGCGTACCTGGAGTTCGACCGGTACTTCGATCGGGTGGCCACGCTGCTCCGCGAGCTGCTGTTCGTGATCCCTCCGAACCTCACGATCCGCGATCTCCCCGGATGGCTGGGCCTGGGCCGAAGGGTCCGCCACTGGTCCGGCCGGGACGTGGCCGAGGTGGTCCGGCTGTTCACGGTGTCCGCGGCCGACTTCCTGGAGGAATGGTTCGAGGACGAGCGGGTCAAGGG
>DAITPV010000265.1:0-3380 GCA_036833435.1 Actinomycetota bacterium
CGGTCATGGCCTGGGCGGCGGTGGCCAAGATCACGCGTCCCGGTCGCTGGCGTCACTCGCTGGCCATCCACCGGCTGCCCCGGTCGCTCGAGCGGTTCGTCCTGGTCGCCGTTCCCGCAGCCGAAGCCGGAGCCGCCGCCCTCGTGGTGACCGGCCGGGTAGCGGCCGGGGCTGTGCTGTCGCTGGTGCTCCTCGCGGGGTTCACCGTGGCCCTGGCTCGCGCTCGCCGGCGTGTCGGCTCCCGGGTTCCCTGTGGCTGCTTCGGAGGTTCGGAGACCCGCGACGTGCGGCTGTTGATGGCCCGGAACGCGGGGCTCTCGGTGGTTGCCGGTGTGGCGCTGGCGACGACGGGGGCCGGCTCCACCCTCGCGGCCCCCGAAGGCATCGATCTCCTTCCGGCGGCGCTTGCGGCGGGAGGGGCCTTCCTGGGAGCGTGGGCCGTGCGGCGAGTGCTGTCCGAGGTTCGGGTCGCTCGCCGCTACCCCACCGGTTGAGGGAACGCGCCCTCGGATTCTGCGGGCACGCCGTCGAGGCACACAGCTCTGCATCCCGGACCCGTGAACACGGTGCGCACCGCCCACCTGAGATACGGCCGCTCCGGAGGGATCCCCAGGCGGGCAAGGGAGATCCTGAGGACCAGGCTTCGGAGGCCGGGGCGCCGGGCCGTCACTCGCCCGACGGCACCGCGAGCGCCGTCGCGGAACAGCAGCCCTCGGACCTTCTTGCCGGTCGACCGGAGGATGGCGTGCCACTCGAACCGGGCGTCGCCGGCGGTATCCAGGGAGACCGCCACGTATCCCGTGTCCCACAGCTGTCGAACGGGCGTCGGCCGGCCCACCACCACCCGCCACGCCGACACCCCCTCACCGCTAGACGTCTCGACCAGCCGAGCATCGAGCCGGCCGGCGGTGTCGGTGCCGTCGGGCGGGCTCGGCGGGGAGCAGGACAGACCGGGCGCGTCGGCGCACACGTCTGCGCCCTCCTGCCCATCCATGGTCCCCCCGGTGGCCAGATAGTCGTCACCGGTCCCCCCGAGGAGGGTGTCCCCTCCCCCGTTCCCGTAGATCAGGTCGGTCCCCCCCAGGCCGTCGATGACGTTGGGCGCGGCGGTTCCCAGCAGGACGTCGTCCCCCTGCGATCCGATCAGCCGCTCGATCGAGCGAAGCTGGTCGGCGCCCTGACCGGAAGCCGTTCCGGCGTTCAGGTCGGCTCGCACGCAGCACGGCGCCGTGTCGTACGCCGCGGTGTCGTTGCCGTCGCCTCCATCGATCACGTCGTCGCCGTCCAGCCCGGCGAGGATGTCGTCGCCCTCGAGGCCGCACATCACGTCGGCTCCCGGCGTCCCCGTGAGCTGGTCGTCGCCGGCCGTGCCGGCCACCGTGCACTCGCTCGGAGCGGGACTGGGCGTGGGCGGAGGATCAGTGGCCTGAGGAGCGGGGCCTTCCGCGGACGGCGTGGGGCCGGGGATCGGCGGTGAGGTGGTTGGCCCGGGGATCGGCTCGGAGCCGGAGGAGGCGGCCACCGTGGCCAGGGCCAGGACCACCGCCACCAGGGCCCGCCGGGTCACGACGTCAGGCTACATCGCCGAAGCGAGCGGACCCCCTGAACTGAAAGGATGGCGGCCGTGAATGTCCTCGATCTGGTGATCGCCGTGCTGGTGGTGCTGTCCGTGTTCACCGGGTTCCGGCGCGGAGCGGCGTTGCAGCTGGTGACATACACCGGCCTGATCCTGGGCCTGGCAGCCGGCGCCGTGGTGGCACCGCGGATGGCCGAGCTGGTCGACGATCCGTTCGCCCAGGCCACCGTGGCCCTGCTGACCCTCCTGCTGCTGGCTGCCATCGGCGACGCGCTGGGCTGGATGGTCGGCCGTCGGGTGTGGACCGCGGCTCGGAAGAGCCGCCTGGATCCGATCGACGCGGGGGCTGGATCCGTGGTGGCCGGAGTGGCCGCCCTCCTGGCCACCTGGTTCCTGGCCTTCAACCTGGTGCAGGGCCCGTTCCCCTTCCTGTCCGCCCAGATCCGGGGCTCGGCGATCGTCCGGGGGATCGACGAGATCCTCCCCCGCCCGCCCTCGCTGCTGGCCGAGGTCCGCACGTTCTTCGACCGGTTCGGGTTCCCCGAGGTGTTCGCCAACATCCCCCCGGCGCCGGCCGGGCCGGTGCAGGGGCCATCCACCGGCGAGGTTGGCCAGGCCTTCGACGCGGCCGACCAGAGCACGGTTCGGATCGTGGGGCAGGCCTGCGACCGCATCCAGGAGGGCAGCGGGTTCCTGGTGGGTGACGGGGACGTAGTCACCAACGCTCACGTGGTCGCCGGGGTCGGCTCCCCACAGGTCCAGCAACAGGGCGGCGGGACGTTCGACGCCACCACCGTGCTGTTCGATCCCGCCCTGGACCTCGCGGTGCTTCACGTCGACGAGGCGCCCGCCGACCCACTGACCTTCGCCCCGGACGAGGTGGACCGCGGCGCGACCGGCGCCGTGCTGGGC
This sequence comes from Actinomycetota bacterium, assembly GCA_036833435.1. GTDB lineage: Bacteria > Actinomycetota > UBA4738 > UBA4738 > CALAEC01 > DAITPV01. The sequence goes on from DAITPV010000265.1 coordinate 2,489, forward strand.
TACCCGGGCGGAGGGGATCTCCGAGGGTCCTCGGCCGCGGTCCGGCGGACCATGATCGCCATCGGCCGGGACATCTACAGCGAGCGGTTCGTTCGCCGGGAGGTGTACGAGCTCCAGGCGGTGGTCAGGCCGGGGAACTCGGGGGGACCGTTCGTGCTCCCGGACGGTCGGGTGGCCGGGGTGGTGTTCGCCGCGTCAACCACCAACGAGGGCGTGGGCTACGCACTGACCTCCAACGAGGTGATCCCCGAGCTCGAAGCGGCCGGAACCAGCGAGGTGGCCACCGGGCCCTGTATCCGGTAGCGCCTACTCCTCCATCACCACCCGGACGTCTCCCTCCTTCGAGAGGAGGGAGAAGCCGGTGGTCTCGCCCTCCCGCCGAAACACCAGCGACAGGGTGCTCTCCCCCACCCGAAGGCCTCGAAGCTCGACCTCGTTGAGCCACTGGGGGAGGTGGGGCTTGTTGATCGTCAACAGGTTCTCGTGGGCCACCGCGGAGAGCCCCAGCAACGCCTGGAGCATGAGGAACGGAGATCCCGCCGCCCACGCCTGGGGCGAGCATGCCACGGGGTACTGCACCGGCGGATTGGGGCTGCGGCGGGTGAACCCGCAGAACAGCTCGGGGAGCCGCATGTAGTCCACGAACGTGGCCGACTCGAACAGGGCGGTGGCGATCCGGTTGGTCGAGGAAAGGTACCCGTACCGCTTCAGCCCGGCAGCGATCAGCGCGTTGTCGTGCGGCCACACCGAGCCGTTGTGGTAGCTCATGGGGTTGTATCCCTTGGCCGCCTTGCTCATGGTCCGGATCCCCCACCCGGAGTTCATGTCGGGCTGGAACAAACGCCGGGCCACGGCGCCGGCCTTGGAGTCGTCGACGATCCCGCAGTACAGG
>DAITPV010000266.1:0-3376 GCA_036833435.1 Actinomycetota bacterium
AGGACTGCATGCTCCCCGTGCATCTCCTCCACCTGGTGGAGATGGGGCTGACCCAGGGACAGAACTTCGACCTCGAGGAGCTTGCTGCAGACTGCGCGGAGGACGGCGTGTACGAGTTCTTCCTCGAGGCGTCGCCGGAGCCCTTCGTCGGGGGACTGGGCAGCCCGGTGAACCCGGTGGCCATCAAGTAGAACGAACCGCTCAGGAGGTGGACGTGTGACCGAGTACGAGACGCTCCTGTACGAGGAGGACGACGGGGTCGCCCAGGTGACGCTCAACCGCCCCGAGGTGCATAACGCGTTCGACACCCGGATGCGCTCGGAGCTGGGGAAACTGTGGGAGGACATCCGCGGCCGTGACGAGGTTCGCTGTGTGGTCCTCACCGGCGCCGGCGACCAGGCCTTCTGCACGGGGATCGACCGGAACGACATCCCCGACGGCGTGGGGTTCGATCCCCTCCGGTTCGAGGACCCCGGACGGGACCTGGGTCCCAAGAGCAAGGGGGTGTGGAAGCCGGTGATCTCCGCGGTGAACGGCATCGCTTGTGGCGGGGCGTTCTACATGCTCGGGGAGTCCGACTTCCTCATCGCCTCGGAGAACGCCACGTTCTTCGATCCCCACGTGACCTACGGGATGACCGCGGTGTACGAGCCGATCCTGATGATGCCGCGGATGCCGTTCGGGGAGCTGATGCGGATGACGCTCCTGGGTACGCACGAGCGGATCTCGGCACAGCGGGCCTACGAGATCGGCCTGGTATCGGAGGTTGTCCCGGCCGCCGAGCTGGCCGAGGCCGCCGGCCGGGTGGCCAGGCTGATCGCCTCGCAACCCCCCCGTGCGGTTCAGACCACGGTGCGAGTCCTGTGGACGGCCCGCGACCTCTCGCTCCGGCACGCCCTGGACATGGGAGGGGAGTTCCTGGGCCTGGGCACTCGGACCGAGGACGTCAAGGCCGGCCAGGAAGGGTTCCTGGCGGGGCGACGGACCGAGTGGAGGGTTCGTTAGGTGGCCCTCGTTGCGCTGCGGTTCGACCTCCGGTCCGCCCCGTGGGCGGCCACGAAGCACCCGGAGCTGTACCAGGCCTGCCTGGACCAGTCCGCCTGGGCCGACGAGCACGGCCTCGACGTCATCACCCTGTCCGAGCATCACGGCCTGGAGGATGGGTTCCTGCCGGCGCCGTTCACCATGGCTGCCGCGGTGGCCGCGCGCACCAGTCGCATCCCCATCACCATCGCCGCTGCCCTCCTGACCGTGCACGACCCCATCCGCCTGGCCGAAGAGATCGCCGTGGCCGACTTGATAAGCGGCGGACGGGTGACCCTGGTGGCCGGCGCGGGCTATGCACAACGGGACTTCGACATGGCCGGGGTCGACCGGAAGCAGCGCGGCCAGCTCCTCGAGGAGGCCATCGAGGTCATGCGTCAGGCGTGGACGGGGGAGCCGTTCAAGTATCGGGGGCGGATCGTCCGGGTGATGCCGAAGCCGAAGACCCAGCCGCACCCGTTGATCCTGATGGGCGGTTCGGGTCCGGTCTCCGCACGGCGCGCCGCGCGACTCCGCCTCCCGTTCTTCCCGGCGGTCGGCGATCCGAAGCTCCAGGCCGTGTACCAGGAGGAATGCGAGAAGGTTGGGTACCAGGGAGGGTTCAGCCTCCTGCCGAAGGGCCCGGGGTTCGTCCACGTGACCGAGGATCCCGATAAGGACTGGGAAGTGATCGCTCCGTACGCGTGGTACGACGCGGAAACCTATCGATCCTGGCAGCAGCCCGACAACCGATCAGCGGTGACTTCCCGAGCCGGCGACGCCGACGGGCTGCGAAAGGAAGGGATCTACCGGGTGGTCACGCCGGACGAGTGTGTGGCCCTCGCCGAGGAGCTCGGTCAGATGGGGACGATCGTGTTGCATCCGCTGCTGTGCGGGATGCCGGTGGAGCTGGGATGGCAGAGCCTGGAGCTGTTCCGGACCAAGGTCCTGCCGCGGATCAAGCCAGGAGATTAGAGGCGGTACTCCAGGCTGTACGTCACCTCGCGGCCCGGAGCCTGGAAGGACCCTTCTCCGGTGAGTCCTGAGAGCTCACCCGATCCCGCGCCGGCGATGACCGTCCAGGTGCCCTTCGACTGCGAGCCGTCGTGGTCCCCGACGGACTCGATGACCACGGTCCCGGTGCGTCCTCCGATCGAGCCGGTGATCCGTTGCACGCCCAGGAACCGTGCGGTCCCGCCGGGCAGATAGCACATCAGCCACTCGACCGAGCCTTCTCCCTCGATGTCGCCGGTGAATGCCTGGGTGCCGTAGGCCCGGGTGAGCTTCGTCCCGCCCTCGACCTCCTGAAGGGTGTCCTCTCCCATGGATGTGATGGTGAACGTCCCGGTTGCGCCGGCCATCGGACCTCCTCTCGATCCCTCCTACCCGGAGCCGGCCCCTCCGAATCTAACGGACCGTCAGATAGAATCGCGGCGTGTCCGTCGACCTGGCGGAGCTGGTGGATGCGCCCTCCACGGTTCTGGTCACCCAGGAGTGCCAGAACGGGGTTCTGGGGGACCATCCGGTGTTCCCCGAGCTGGCCGAGGTGGCCCGCAAGCACATGATCCCCAACGCCTCCCGGCTGGCCAAAGCGGCCCGAGCGGCGGGTGTCCCGGTGGTCCATTGCGTCGTGGAGCGACGCGCGGATGGTGCGGGGTCCAACACCAACGCCCGGCTGTTCGCCGCGGCCCGGAAGGCGCCGGTGTCATTCCTGCCGGGGAGCGACGCGGTGCGAGTGATTCCGGAGATCGGCGTGGAGGACTCGGATCTGGTGCTCACCCGGATCCACGGCCTCGGGCCGATGGGGGGAACGGAGCTCGACCCGATCCTCCGCAACCTCGGAGCGCGCACCGTCGTGGGCGTGGGAGTCTCGCTCAACGTCGGGATGCTGTCGCTGGTCCTGGATGCGGTCAATGCCGGATACCAGTTCGTGCTGCCCAGGGATGCGGTGGCCGGGATCCCCGAGGACTACGCGGAAGCCGTGATCGAGCACACCCTGTCGTACGTCACCACGGTGACGACGACCGACGACCTTATCGAGGCATGGTCGGGATGAGCCGGCGAACGGAAGCGATCGGTGCGGACGACGTCTCCACTGTCGACGGCCGGGTCCCCGGTCGCCGCGGCCGGGCCACTCGCGAGCGCTTGCTCAGGTGCACCTCCGACCTGCTGGAGAAGACCTCGTACCGCGACCTCACGGTCATCGACATCGCCGACTGCGCGGGGACGTCGCCGGCCACGTTCTACCAGTACTTCCCGGACGTGCAGTCAGCGGTGCTGGCGCTGGCCGGCGCCCTGGAGGACGAGGCCGAGCGCCTCACCACGCTGATCGGCACGTCCTCATGGGAGGGGA
>DAITPV010000267.1:0-3366 GCA_036833435.1 Actinomycetota bacterium
TGGCCCCGCCCCCTGCCGCATCCGGTGAGGTCGCTTCGGGAGGCGGAGCCGGCGACGGCGGAGGAACCGGCGGATCGACGTCCCCCTCCGGCGGCGGTTCCAGCACCGGCGGAACCACCGGCGGCGGTGGTGGTGGCGGTGGGGGGAACCCCGGAGGCGGCGGCTCCACCGACACGGATGGAGGAAGTGATGGGGGCGGCGGCTCCGGACCGACCCCGGATCCCGGCGGCGGGACCAACCCCGGCTCGTCGGGATGCGCCGACCCGGTCTCCTGCGCCATCGAGGACGTGGTGGACGGGATCGGCGGCGGCGGCGGGAACCCCGGTTCTGGACCAGGCCTGCCGCTGATCTGACCCCCGGCCCCGTCTCGCAGACCCTCTGATAGGCTGGCCCGACCGTGGCTCGCCCTGCCGTTCCGCTCCGCCGGCCTCGCCGACGTTTGCTCCTGTGGCTGGTTCTCGGGGCCATCGCCCTCGCCCTGCTCTTCGGGGCGCTGTCCGGCTTCTACATCGACATCCTGTGGTTCCGAGAGGTCGGCTTCTCCAACGTGTTCTGGACTCGGTTCTGGTCCCGGCTGCTCCTGGCCCTGGTCTTCGGCGTGGCCTTCTTCGTGATCCTCTACGTGAACCTGCTCATCGTCCGCCGGCTCCGTCCCAAGTACCGGGTGTTCTCCGCGGAAGAGGAGGCCGTCGAGCGGTACCGGGCCGCATTCGAGCCGTACGCCAGGTGGGTGCTTCCCGCCGTGTCCGTGCTGTTCGCCGCCTTCGCGGCCGCCGGCGTGGCGAGCCAGTGGGTCCAGTATCAGCAGTGGCGGGTGGCGGGATCGGTCTCCTTCGGGCAGACAGATCCGCTGTTCGGCAGGGATCTGTCGTTCTACGTGTTCTCTCTCCCGTTCCAGCAGTTCGTCCAGAGCTGGCTGTTCACGTCGCTGGTGGTGATCGGCGTGGTGGTGGCCGCAGGACACTACCTTTGGGGCGGGATCCGGTTCCGCTCCGTGGGGGAGCGGGTCACCCCGCAGGTGAAGGTGCACCTTTCGGTCCTCCTGGGTCTGATCGTCTTGACGAAGGCGTGGGGATACCGGCTGGGCCAGTTCAACCTGCTGATGTCTCCTCGGGGAACGGTCACCGGCGCCTCGTACACCGACGTCAACGCCCACCTGCCGGCCCTCCGGCTGCTGGTGGTGATCGCCATCCTGTGCGCCGTGCTGTTCCTGGTGAACATCCGGTTCCGCGGGTGGGCCCTCCCCGCCCTGGGCATCGGCCTCCTGGCCCTGGCCTCGGTGGTGGTGGGGGCCATCTATCCGTGGTTCATCCAGCGGTTCCGGGTGGCTCCCCAGGAGCTCCAGCGGGAGGCGCCGTTCATCGACCGAAATATCGAGTTCACCCGGAACGCCTATGACCTGGCCGAGGTGGAAACCAGAGCCTTTGCCGCAGAGCCAACCGTGACCAGGGAGGAGATCGCCGGCGCCTCGCAGACCGTCCAGAACATCCGGCTGTGGAACCCCGATGTCCTCAGGCAGTCCTACCTCCAGCTCCAGCGGATCCGTCCGTACTACGAGTTCATAGATGTCGACGTCGACCGGTACGTGGTCGACGGCGAGCGCCGGGTGGTGATGCTGTCGCCGCGAGAGATCGCCCAGAACGGGATCCCTGCGGGCGGGCAGACATGGCAGAACCAGCACCTGTTCTACACGCACGGGTACGCGGGGGCGGCCAGCCGGGTGGACCAGGTTACCCCGGAGGGAGCGCCGGCCTTCGTGCTGAACGACATCCCGCCGGTGGGGACGCTGGCCGGTGAGCTCGAGGAGCCTCGGACGTACTTCCAGGAGCTCACCGACGTGCCGTTCGTGATGGTCAACACGAACACCGAGGAGTTCGACTTCCCCCAGGGCGAGGAGGGCGGGCAGGAGCTGACGGAGTACTCCGGGTCCGGGGGCATCGAGATGGGCGGGTTCCTGCGCCAGCTGGCGTTCGCCTGGCGATATCGGGACGTGAACCTGCTGATCTCCGGGCTGGTCGAAGACGACAGCCGGATCATGATCAACACGGACCTCACCAGCAGGGTGCAGAAGATCGCCCCCTTCCTGAAGTACGACCACGATCCGTACGCCGCCATCATCGACGGCCGGTTCAAGTGGATCTGGGACGCCTACACCACCAGCAACACCTTCCCGTACTCCCAGCGGGTGGAGCTCGCCGACCTGACCAGCAGCGACCTGTCGGGCGAGGTGAACTACATCCGGAACTCGGTGAAGGTGGTGATCGATGCGTATGACGGCACCACCACGTTCTACCGGGTGGACGAGGAGGACCCGGTGATCGAGGGGTGGAGCCAGGTGTTCCCCGATCTGTTCACCCCGTTGAGCGAGGCCCCGGAGTCGCTGCAGGCGCACTTCCGGTACCCAGAAGATCTGTTCCGGGTCCAGGCTCACCAATACGCCAACTATCACGTCACCGATGCCCGGCAGTTCTATGCGAAGGAAGATTTCTGGTCGGTTCCCCAGGTCTCCAAGGACCCGCAGGAGGCTCCTTCCGAGCTGGAGCCCTACTACGTCCTGGCTCCGTACCCCGGAGAGGAAGAGGCCAGGTTCCTGCTGTTCACCCCGTTCACCCCGGCCGACCGGCCCAACATGGTGGCCTGGATGGCCGCGGACTCCGATCCGGCGAGCTACGGGCAGCTGACCAGCTTCCAGTTCCAGGGGCGGAACGTCGTGGGGCCGGCGCAGGTCACCTCGTTGATCTCCCAGGACACCGAGGTCTCCCGCGAGATCAGCCTGTTCAACCAGCTTGGGTCCCGGGTGATCTACGGCGATGTCTTGGCCATCCCCATCGGCCAGTCGTTCCTGTACGTCCAGCCGCTGTACCTCCGGACCCAGCAGGAAGCCGCGGGGATCCCGGAGCTCAAGCGGGTGGTGGTGGTGAACGGCGAGCAGGTCCAGATGTCGGAGACCCTCGGGGACGCGCTGGCGGTTCTGTTCGAGGGCGCGGCCGAGCAACCCGAGGAGCCTGCCGAGGAACCGACGCCAGGAGAGGAACCCACGGAGCCGGCGACCGACGTGGCCGCTCTGCTGGCCGAGGCCCAGCAGCACTTCGACGCGGCCCAGACCGCGTTGACCCAGGGTGACCTGGCCACCTACCAGGCGGAGATCGAGGCCGCCGAGTCCGCCATCCAGCAGGCCGCCGCGCTTGCGGGGGTGGGGACCACCGAGGAGCAGCCCGCCGAAGAGGGGAGCGGCGGGGGCGGAACCTAGCCCCTCGCCGGTGCGGGCCCCGGTTTGGTAGCATGGGTCCGCGCGGTGGAGCAGTCTGGTAGCTCGCTGGGCTCATAACCCAGAGGTCGCTGGTTCAAATCCAGCCCGCGCAACGA
>DAITPV010000268.1:0-3311 GCA_036833435.1 Actinomycetota bacterium
ATCCTCTCCTCGGGGTCCTCCAGCTCGATCTCCTTGGCGATCGAGACCCCGTCGTTGGTGATGGTCGGGGCGCCCCACTTCTTCTCGAGGACCACGTTCCGGCCCTTGGGACCCAGGGTGATCCGGACCGCGTTCGCCAGCTGGTCCATCCCCCGCTCCAGGGCCCGCCGAGCGGGCTCCTCGAACGTGATGATCTTGGCTGCCATTCGGCTCCTCCTGCTCGCTGTCGGTCTGCTAGCACTCTCGGATGGAGAGTGCTAACCGCAGTATAGCGCGAGGTGGCCGGACCGGCGCAAGCGGATGGTCAGGCCTTGCCCTTCTCGCAGGTGGGAGCCTTGTCGGTGCCGGCGTTGCCGGTGCACTTGTCCTCGCCGGGACCGCCCTTGAGCTTATCGTCCCCGCTGCCGCCCTTGAGCTTGTCGTTCCCCTGCTCCCCGAGGACCTGGTCGTTGCCGCCTCCGCCACTGGGCTTGTCATTGCCTTCGCCGGCACAGATCAGGTCGTCGCCGCCGGAGCCGTTGATCTTGTCGTTGCCGTCGCCGGCGACGATGACGTCGTCCCCACCGGTCCCCTTCATGACGTCGTTCTGGTCGGTACCGGAGTCGGTCGCGTCCTTCCCCTTGCAGGACCCACCGCCGCCGCTTCCGAAGGTGATGTTGACGACGCCGTTCCCGCCCTGGTTGCCGGTCAGGTACGTGACGCTCGAAGGGCCGAAGCCCGAACCGCCGCCGCCGCCACCGCCACCGGTTCCACCCGGAGCGTTCTGGCCGCCGCCACCGCCGTACAGTCCGCCGCCGCCGCCTCCCCCGCCGCTCTCGTTGGTTCCCTGTCCGGGCCCTCCCGCGCCCAGGACACCGTGGCCGGTGCCGGGAGGGGCAGCGGTGCCCCCGGAGGTCGCCGTCCCGCCGCCGCCTCCATCTCCCGCCGCTCCGCAAGCTCCCGGATTCCCTTTCGCCCCCGCTGTGCCGCCCCCGATCCCGCCATCACCGCCGGCGCATGGGGGGGACGCGTCACCGGCACCCGCTCCACCGCCACCACCGCCGACGATCACCCGGTTGGAGAGACCGGCGCCACCTTGCCGCACGTCAGAGGCCCCGCCTCCGCCACCACCACCGTGCACGGTCGAGGTGCCGCCCGCGGCCCCGCCGTTGAACCCTCCGGTCCCGCCGGTTCCACCGCTCCCGGCCCCGCCGGCCCCACCGACGTAGACCTCGAGCGTCTCGCCTGGAGTCACCGCCAGGTCCGCGGTGGCGCACCCGCCCAGACCAGCGGCACTCGACTGCGCCGCGCCCCCTTGAGCGCCGCACGCCTCAACAGTGAGCTGATTGAATCCCGCGGGGACCACGAACTGTTGTGCGCTCCCCGTGTACTGAAACGTCACCGTGGTTGCCTGTGCGGCGACGGGTGGAACGAACCACCAGAGGCCAAGCGCCGCGAGACACGCGGAAACGACCAAGAGCCGGCGCGATCCTGACATCAGAATCCCCCTCCCGTGGGCGCCCGACGCCAGTGTTGGGCGTTCTCCCAACGAGGTCAATAGCCTTTCGGGAGGGACGCACCGAATGGGCGAAACGCGTCTTGCTCGAACTTACGAAGGCTGCGGCGGCGGCTGGAACCAGTCGCAGCCGGGTGGATCGGGGCTCTCTTGGGTCCACGTCGCGCAGGGAGCGATCCGGGCCGTCTTGTGGGCCGGACCCGGGCTGAAGACCGGCGGCCGATTGCAGTCGGGGAGGATCGGCGACGGCGGATCGCTGGTGATCTGTCTTCCCGGGGCGGCGATGTTGTCCTGCCAGCAGTTCCCCTCGCCCTCCTCGTCCCACCAGAAATCCAGCCCGTTGGGAAGCGTGTGGCCCTCCGGTGAGATGCCCATCCAGTTGCCGGTGTGGCGGTTGAAGTGGGAGGTGTCGTACTGCTTGGCGGGATCATTGTCGTTGCGCAGCGTCGCGGGCACCCAGAACAGCATGGTCCCGTACCGCCAGTTGTCGTAGATGTAGTTGTTGGAGAACCTGTTGGCGTTGCCTCCCGCCACCAGGATCCCCGTCCCGATGGGCGTCCCGAACTCGGGGCACACCACGCCCTGCTCGTACCCTCGCTCCTCGATCGGCTTGTCGCACGTGCCGTCGCGAAGATAGGGGTAGTAGTCCTGGTTGTTCGAATAGATGTGGTTGTTGACGAACGTCGCGGAGTCCTGCGGCAGCCCCGGGTGGTCGGGGAACAGACTGTCCATGGTGACTCCGGTGGTGTTCTTGTAGAAGTAATTGTCGTGCACGTAGGTCGAGTTGCCCGCGGTTCCCGAATACCCGATCAGGTTGTGGTGTGACCGGCATCCGGTGATCTCGATCGACGGCCGGACACCGTGGAGATCGGCCGCCGATCCCGGGTACACCCCCCCGTCTCCGTTCCCGTAGGCCTCGCAGTTCGTGTACAGGCCGTGGTCGGAGGAGAACGTCAGGAAGCCATACTCCTCGTTCCACCGCGCCACCATCCGATCGATCACGAACCCATCGGTCTCAATCACGTACAGGGAGTTGAACTCGGCACGCTGCACGGTGAAGTTCCGGAAGTACGCCCCGTCGGCACGATCGGCCCGGATCCCGTTGAGCTTGGAGAAGTTGTTGTCGATGATCACGTCGCCCGGGTCTTTCCCGGTCCCTTCGATCTGGAGCCGGCACACCGGGAGATCGCACTCGTGGTCGAAGTCACTGTCCCCGAAGATGGCGATGAGGTTCTGGACGTGGGGGCATCGGTACTGGTCCTCGTAGGACAGGATCGCGCCGGGATCGATCGAGGCGCATTCGCCCTGCGCCGGACCGGCGTAGGCCCCCTCCTGGTAAACCCCGGGGAGGATGAGGATCCGGCTGCCCTGGACCTTCACCGCGTCGACCGCGTCCTGCACGCTCCGGTACCGGCACTTCTTCAGCAGCTTTCGGTTGAAGTTCCGGAGCTTTCGGGGGAGCTTCTTGATCCGCCGCTTGCTGTCCTTGGCGCACACCACGAGCTTCGGTCCCGATTTGCGGTAGGTGGGCACCTCCCCGGGCTCCGCGGGGAACTGAGAGGGTCGTTCGGCGTGGCCACCCGCGGGGCCGGCGGTGACCATGGCGGCCAGCAGGGCCAGCATGATCAACGCGAGCCTTCGGCGGGCCATGGCAGAGGGGTTCGACGTCCGGCCCCCCGGTCCCTCCTCCTACCGCCTCCTGATGCCCCGGAGGTAGCCGGCCATCTTGGCCAGGTCCGTGACGAGCATCAGGGCCGGCGTCCCCAGGACCGCTCCGGCCCGGTCGGCCCGGCGAGGGGGTACCAGCCGGAGGGCC
>DAITPV010000269.1:0-3287 GCA_036833435.1 Actinomycetota bacterium
ACGCCCGCCGAGCCCGGAAGCACGCGGCCACCGCCAGCACCGCGGCGCCGGCGCCCAGCAGGGCCACCTGTGCGGGCTCGAGGATGCGTTGCGCCAACAGCAGCATCCCGCCCGAGAGCATCACTCCTCCCTGGAGCGGGATGCCATCCATGAACGCTCGCACCCGGTCTCGCCGCTCGGGAGGAACGACGTTGAACAGGGCCTGCCAACCCGGGGCCCACACCCCGTTCACCCAGATCATCTGGACGAATCGGGAAGCGACCACCGTGGCGAACGCGGGCTGAATGGCAAGAGCACCGAATCCCGCGAGGTAGATCACCGGAAGGACCATGACCATGGTCATCACCCCGAACCTCGCGTACAGCCGGTTGGCCAGGAACAGAGAGACCACCAACGCTCCGGCGTTCGCCGCGCCCATGAACAGTCCCAGGAAGCCCGCCAGACGGTCGGCTTCGGGGAATCGTGCCGTGGCCGACTCGGCGAACAGGAATCCGAGGGAGAAGTACAGGAGGGCGAACAGGGCCAGCGAGGCCGCCATCCACCGAAGAAGTCCGGACGAGGCCACGATGCGGAATCCCTCGGCCATCTCCGCGACCGGACCACGAGGAGTCCGCCGCGGACGAGCCCGCCGGATCCCCGACGTCACCGAGCGAGCCAGGAGGAACGTGGCCACCAGCGCCCCGGCCCACAGGAACAAGAGGTTCTCGGTGCCCAGCCAGGATGCCAGCGGCCCGGTGCCCATCCCCCCGAGGACGATCCCCACGACCAGCCCGGACCCGTACAGCGGAAACAGCCGTTTGGCCTGGCGGGTGTCGTGCACGGCGCCGGCCACCGACCACGCACACAGGACGCCCAGGGTCCAGGCCACCATCATGGCCACCCACAGGACCGGATAGATCCACGAGGCCGATGCGGCGGCCAGGGCCCGCATGCCCAGCACCAGGGCGGCCAGCCCCAGTGGGGCGACCGTGGCGAACCGGCCCGGCGCCGATCGAGCCATGACCCCGTTCACTGCGCTCATCACCACGACGGTCACCAGGCCCAGCACGATGTACAGGACCGGAAGGAAGTCCGGGCCGAAGCGGACGAAGAACAGGGACTCCACCGCATTGGCGCCGAGAGCCGACCCGGCAAGCAGGACGAACATCAACAGGAGCATCCGCGAAGCGGTCCGGCCCTCCCCCGGCTGGACCTTCAGTGCTCGAGAAAGACCACCTGCCATCGCGGGGCTCAGCCGACCTCCTGCCGTGCGTACGCTACGGCCTGGTCCAACGTCATGGCTTGACCCTCCTCCCAGGCCGCCTCCACCGCCGCGTCGCCGAGCGCCTCCCGGGCAGGGACGAGAGGATCCCCGAGATCGATGAATGGAGGCGGCGCGTGCCCTCCGGCCGCCTTCTTGATGGCCTCGGATGCCCCGGCGAGCCGGACAGCCGGCAGGTGCCGTCCCTCGAGGCCCGCCTTCGATGCCAGGTTGTCCAGGACGATCCCGATGCCCGTCCGGTTCCCCACCTCCTCGTCGTTCTTCAGGGCCTCGAGGTATGCCGACCCGGCGGTGTCCATGTCTCCTTGCTCCATGGCGATCCGGCCCAGGACGTGGAGGGCGTCGGTGGTTCCGAACCGATCTCCCATCTCCCGGTGCATCCGAAGGCTCTCTTCCGCGCGAGCCATCGCAGTGACGTTGTCACCTTGCAACCGAGCCACGATGGCCAGGATCCACATGGTGTCCGCCTCGCCCCGTCGGATCCCGAGCTCCTTGAACATCGCGTGAGCCCTGTCCAAAAGCTCCAACGCCCTCTCGTCGTTCCCCCCGTAGGCGTGAGGGTAGGCCAGGTTGTAATGCCCCTCTGCTTCGGCCGCCCGGTCACCGAGCTCCTGGGCGATGGCCAGGGCCTCCTCGTACGCCCGTTCGGTGGCGAGCAGATCCTCCTGCCAGTAGGCCACTCCCCCCAGGGCGGTGAGCGCTCTGGACCGCTCGATGGTGCGCTCTGCGGCTGCCGGAAGGGACAGCACCTCCTCGGCCCACCGCCGACCTTCGGACAGATGTCCGTGCAGGTGCCAGAACCGCCACAGCGCCGCCACGAGTCGCTGGCCCACCGCCGCGTTCTCCGTGTCGATGGAGCGCCGGAGCGCGGCCCGAAGGTTGTCATGCTCCGCCTCGAGCTGATCCAGCCACAGCTTCTGCTCGACGCCCCGTAGGTGTGGCTCCGCGGCCTCCGCCACCGAGAGGAAGTGGGACGTGTGGCGGTCCCAGATCCCATCGCGCTCGCCGGAGGCCAGAAGCTGCTCACCAGCGAACGCTCGGATCGTCTGCAGCATCCCCAGCCGGTCTGCCGTGTCCGGGGACATCGTGGCCAGGCTCTTGTCCACCAGTGACTGCAGCATCTCCAACATGGCTCGTCCGACCTCGGGGCCGGCCACGGCTTCGGCGGCCTCGAGGGTCCACCCGCCGGCGAAGACCGACAGTCGCCGGAACAGGGCGCGTTCGGGTTCGTCGAGGAGCTCGTAGCTCCACCCGATGGCCTCACGGAGCGTGCGCTGGCGAGCGGGCAAGTCCACCGGGCCCCCGGCGAGCAGGTCCAGCCGACCTCCGAGCCGCTCCACCATGGCTTGTGGAGAGAGCAGCTTCACCCTGGAAGCCGCCAGCTCGATGGCCAGCGGCAGACCGTCCAGTCGCCGGCAGAGCTCGGCGATCGCCGGGGCCATCTCATCCGTGACCCGGAACCCGGGGTTCACCGCGGTGGCTCGCTGAACGAACAACGTCACCGCTTCCGAGGCGGCCAGGTCCTCGGTCGACGTCGATCCCGGGTCGGGAAGCTCGAGCGGAGGGACGGCCAGCTCCTGCTCGCCCGAGAGGTGAAGGGGTTCCCTGCTGGTGGCCAGGATCCGGAGCCGGGGGACGGCCCCCAGCAGATCGGCCACCATCGGAGCACCGTCAAGGAGCTGCTCGAAGTTGTCCAGGATCAGGAGCATCTCTCGTTCCCGCAGCTGGTCCTGCAGCGTGTCGAGGACCGGGCGGGCTCCCTCGGCCCGGATCCCGGTGGACTCGGCGATCCGTGACGGGATCAGCCGTGGGTCGCCGATGGCTGCCAGGTCCACGAAGAACACACCGTCCGGGTAGTCGTCCCGAAGCTCCCCCGCGGCCCGCATGGCCAGCCGGGTCTTCCCGCTCCCTCCGGGTCCGGTGAGGGTGAGGAGCCCCGGACCTGCCAGAAGCTTCTTGACCCGGCCCACTTCCTGCTCCCGGCCCACGAAGCTGGTCCGCTGGGCCGGCAGGTTGGTGGGAACCT
>DAITPV010000270.1:0-3280 GCA_036833435.1 Actinomycetota bacterium
TCCTGGCCCACAAGCGAGCGATCGGCAGCGTGACCGGCTTCCGCGACGCGGAGACCATCCCGGGCCGGGAGATCGTCGGCCTCGACTGCGCGGTGCTGGCCGTGGCGGCCCTGGAGGAGGCCATCACCGAGGACAACGCCGAACTGGTCAAGGCCCAGGTGGTGGTGGAGACGGCCAACTATCCGGTGACCCCGGAGGCCGACCCCATCCTGGACGACCGGGGGGTCACCGTGGTCCCGGACATCCTGGCGTCGGGAGGCGGGGTGGCGGTCTCCTACCTGGAGTGGGTCCAGGACCTCCAGCGGGAGCAGTGGACGGAGGACCGGGTCAACGACCGGCTGGCCGAGCTGATGGGTGCGGCCACCGACCAGGTCATGGCTCGGGCGGAGAGCGAGGCTCTGTCCCTCCGGGAAGCGGCGTACATGATCGGGGTGGGCCGGGTGGCGGAAGCCGAGGTCGCCCGGGGCTTCCGCTAGGGCTCCTCGGCGGCCAGGCGGACCAGCGCTAGCGCGAACAGGGCGGCCGCCGGAAGCAGCAACCAGGTCCCGAACACCAGACCCCCGGCGAGCAGGAGTGCGGCCCCGGCCAGGATGACGGGCCCCGCGCTGGTGGCTACGAACGTACCCACCGGCTGGCCCGCCGCCTCTTCCGGCAAGGCGTCCGGCCGATCCTCGGGACCCGGCTCGATCCTTCGGCTCCACAGGTATGCGGCCACCAGCAGGGGAGCCACCCCGAACGAAAGCAACAGGACGGTTCCCGCCGGCTCGTACGTCACCAGCCAGTACGCTGTGCCCACCAACAGCCCGAACGCTCCCGAACCCACCAGGACCCTGGTGGCGGTGGTCATCGGTCCACCGGCTGGGCCACGTCCGGGTGACGGAGGTCGAAGGCTGGCCGCTCGGACCGGACCCTGGGGACCCGCACGAAGTTGTGCGCCGGCGGCGGTGAGGAGGTGGTCCACTCCAACGAGTTCCCCTCCCACGGATCGTCGCCCGCCGGCTCGCGCCGGCGCCGCGAGACCCACAGGTCTGTCAGGAGGACCATGATCCCTACCGCCAGCAGGGCCGAGCCCCCGGTGGCCAGCTGGTTGGCCCCCGTCCACCCGTCAGAGGGGAGGTAGTCGACCACCCGCCGGGGCATGCCCTCCAGGCCGGCCAGGAACAGGGGGAAGAACGTCAGGTTGAAGCCCAGGAAGATCAGGACGAATGACAGGCGGCCGAGCCCCTCCCGGAGCCGGTAGCCGAAGAACTTCGGCCACCAGAACGTGATGGCGGCCAGGACCCCGAACACGCTGCCTCCCATGATCGTGTAGTGGAAGTGGGCAACCACGAAGTAGGTGTCCTGGGCGGCGAAGTCCAGAGGAGGTGATGCCACGATCACCCCGGTCACCCCTCCGATCAGGAAGTTCAGCATGAACCCGATGGCGAACAGCATCGGGGTGGGGAAGGTCAGCCGGCCGTGCCACATCGTTCCGATCCAGTTGAAGAACTTGATCCCGGTGGGCACCGCGATGAGGAAGGACATGGCCGCGAAGAACGGGTTGTCCACGGCGGCGGTGGTGAACATGTGGTGGGCCCACACGCCCATCGACAACCCGGCGATGGCCAGCGTGGCCAGGACCATCCCGGTGTAGCCGAACAGGGGCTTCCGGCTGAACACCGGGACGACCTCGCTGATCACCCCGAAGTACGGAAGGATCATCACGTACACCTCGGGGTGGCCCAGGAACCAGAACAGATGCTGATAGAGGACCGGGCTTCCGCCGTTCGCCGGATCGAACAGCTGCCCACCCAGGCGCCGGTCGACGAACAGCATCACGAAGGCTGTGGCCAGTGGGGGAAACGCCACCAGGATGATCAGCGAGGTGACGATGATCGTCCAGGTGAACAGGGGGAGACGCCACATGGTCATCCCCGGGGCCCGCATCTGGAACGTGGTGGTCAGGAAGTTGATCGCCCCCATGATGCTCGAGGCGCTGGTCAGCAGCAGCCCCACGATCCACAGGTCCACGCCGGGTCCAGGTGAGTACCGGATGCTGGACAGCGGCGTGTAGCCCGTCCACCCGGCGTCGGCCGCGCCGCTGCCGGTGACGAACCCGGAGAGGATCACCACCCCGCCCGCCAGGAACAGCCAGTAGGACAGGGCGTTCAGACGGGGAAAGGCCATGTCCGGGGCGCCGACCTGGAGGGGCAAGAGGTAGTTCGCCAGCCCGATGGCGAACGGGGCCACGAACAGGAAGATCATCACGGTGCCGTGGATGGTGAACAGCTGCTCGTACGTCTGCGGCTCGGTGACCTGGATCCCGGGGGCGGCCAGCTCGGCTCGCATGACCAGAGCCAGGATCCCCCCCAGGAGGAAGAACCCGAACGACGTGGCCATGTACAGGATCCCGATCCGCTTGTGATCGGTGGTGGTGAGCCAGGTCGCCGTTCCCGGAGTCGGCGGCGTCGGGGTTGAGACGCGCTCGGCGACCGTGGTCACGCCGCCTCCTGCGAGAGCAGCCACGCGTCGAAGTCCTGGCCGGGGACGCCGCGGACCGTGAACCGCATCCGGTAGTGGTCGAGCCCACAGAACTCGGCGCACTGGCCCCGGAACACGCCGGCTCGGTCCAGCGTCAGGTCGAAGGAGGTCCTTCGCCCGGGGATCGCGTCGCGCTTGAACAGGAAGTCCCTGACGTAGAAGGCGTGGATCACGTCGGTCGAGGTCAGCTCGATCCGGACCGGTCGCCCCACGGGGAGAACCATCTCGGGCGGAGCATCCGGAGTCCCGATCACCGACACGTCCGTTCCCCGGTAGTCGAACCGCCACGACCAGTCGAAGGCAGTCACCTCGACGGTCACGGCCGGCCGGTCGGTGGGACGCTCGACCCGGACCTCGGCCCGGTAGGACAGGACGAACAACGCCACCACGATGGCCACGGGGACCAGCGTGTACAGGATCTCCACCGGGATGTTGGACCGGGTCTGGGGCGGAAGCCCGCCGCCCCGAGCCCGGTATCGAAGCACCGACCACAGGATGAGCCCGTATACCACCGCGGCCACGGCCACCCCGGCCCAGAAGAACACCCCGCTCAATGTGCCGATCTCCCGGCCCTGGGTGGTCGGCGCTTCGGGCAGGGTCCCACAGGCGGTCAGGGCGAGCCCCGGGATCAGGCCCGCGGCAACGCGGCGCATGAGGTCAGTCTGACGCGGCGGCCTCCAACGAGCGAGGGGCCCCGAAGGGCCCCTCGGCTCGACGTACCTTGGTGCTGCCGTCTGGTTACCCGGTGGCCGGACCCACC
>DAITPV010000271.1:0-3268 GCA_036833435.1 Actinomycetota bacterium
TGGTTGATCGGCTGCTGGCCGAGGGGAACGCCTACCCCTGCTACTGCACCCCCGAGGAGCTCGAGCAGCGCCGGAAGAAGGCCCTGGCTCGCGGCGAGCCCCCCGGGTACGACGGCCGATGCCGGAACCTCACCGACGAGGAGCGGGCCCGGTTCGAGGAAGAGGGCCGGCCAAAGGCCATCCGGTTCGCCACCCCGGGCCGAGACGTGCAGGTGGACGACCTGATCCGGGGCCCGTCGGTGTTCCCCGCTTCCGACATCCGGGACTTCGTGATGCTTCGGTCCGACGGGAGCCCCACGTATCTCCTGGCGGCCGCGGTTGATGACTGGAAGATGGAGATGACCCACGTGGTTCGGGGCGAGGACCTCCACTCGTCGACGCCGCGCCAGGTCCTGCTGCTCGAGGCGCTGGGGGCCGAGACGCTTCCCCAGTACGCGCACGTTCCCCTGCTCCTGGGGCCGGACCGTGCTCCGCTCTCCAAACGGCACGGGTCCGTGGCGGTGGAGACCTTTCGAGAGGAAGGGTTCCTTCCCGAAGCCATGGTCAACTACCTGGCCCTCCTGGGCTGGTCGTACGACGACCACACCACGTTCTTCACTCGGGACGAGCTGATGGAACGGTTCGAGCTGGCCAGGGTGTCACGCAACCCGGCCGCCTTCGACCGGGAGAAGCTCGAATGGATGAACGGGCACTACCTCCGGGAGATGGACCCGGAGAGATTCGTGGGGCTGCTGGAGGAGACCCTGTCCGGGGAGGGGATCGATGCGGACCCGGACGTGCTTCGAAAAGCCGCCCCACTGGTCCAGGAGCGAATGAAGCTGCTGTCCGAGGCCCCCGCCATGCTGCGGTTCCTGTTCGAGGACGTGGAGCCCGACGACAAGGCCCGAAAGATGCTCGACGGGCAGGGAGAGTACATCGCGGAGGTGGGCAAGCGCCTCGACCAGCTGGAGGAGTGGTCGACGGATCCGATCAGGTCGGCGTTGGAGGCGCTGGCCGAGGAGCGAGAGCTCTCGAAGCGGAAGGCGTTCCAGCCGGTTCGGGCGGCGGTGACCGGAACCCTGATCTCGCCTCCGCTGTTCGAGTCGATGGAGCTTCTGGGGAAGGAACGGACCCTGGAGCGGCTTCGACAGGCTGCTGCCTGATGCCGATCTGGAAACGGCCTCGGTACGGGCGCGGACGGACCCGATGGTTCGACGTATGGACCACCGTCCTGGGACTGGTCTTCCTGGCGCTGGGTGTGGTGTGCGTGATCGCCACCGTCTCGACACTGTTGAGCTGGGGCGACCGTGACCCTGGGTTCCCCCTGGGGGATAGCGCGCTGGAAGGCGTCCGGGGCTTCGCCGTGGTGTTCTTCCCGGTGGCCGCGCTGGTCGCGTTCGCCACGGGCTGGTGGCTGACCGGCGACCGCATCGTGTCGTTGCTCGGCAGGCTCAGAGGCCGGGGCGGCGTCTGAGCTGACAGTGGGCGCGCGCTCGGAAGTCGCTCGGAGAGCCGGGGTCGATCCCAAGTACATCGACCGCCTGGTGGAGCTCGGGATCCTGACGCCGGGCCCCGACGATACGTTCACGCCGGGTGACGCTCGCGCCGCCCGAATGGTGGAAACCCTGGAGCGCGCGGGAGTATCACTCGAGGGGATGGCCGCAGCCGTCAAGAGCGGAGCTCTGTCGTTCGCCTTCCTGGACATGGCGAGCTACGAGCGGTTCGCGGGGTTCAGCCGAACGACATTCAAGGGGTTGAGCGAGAAGACGGGGGTGCCGCTCGACCTCCTGAAGGTCGTTCGCGAGGCGATCGGCTTCGCCACCCCCTCTCCTGAGGAGTACGTCCGTGAGGATGAGCTTCGTGTGGTCCCGGCGATCGAGCTCCAGCTCGCCAAGGGCTTTCGGACGATCGTCATCGAGCGATGGCTTCGCGCCTACGGGGAAAGCCTCCGCCGGATCGCCGAGACCGAAGCGGATTGGTGGCGTAGCGAAGTCGTGATGCCGCTTCTCGAGTCGGGGATGGCCGAGGGAGAGATCTTGAGCGTGGCCAATGAGCTGACACCCCAGATGGCTCCACTCCTCCAAGAGGCGCTCCTCGCCGTCTGGCAGGGACAACAGGAGCACGCCTGGACCGCACAGATCATCGAGGGTGTGGAGGGGGCGCTCGAACGGGCCGGGCTTCACATGCGCCAGGACCAGCCACCAGCGATGTGTTTCCTGGATATCACGGGCTATACGCGACTGACGGAGGAGCGCGGTGACGAGGCGGCCGCGGAGCTCGCGGCGAGGCTGGGCCGCCTGGTTCAGCAATCATCGCAGAAGCACGGAGGCAGGCCGGTCAAGTGGCTCGGCGACGGGGTGATGTTCATTTTCCGAGAGCCCGGCGGCGCCGTGCTCGCTGCGCTCGAGATGGTGGACGGCATCGTCCGGAGCGGACTCCCCCCCGCACATGTCGGGCTCCATGCGGGACCGGTCGTCTTCCAGGAAGGGGACTACTTCGGCCGCACGGTCAACCTCGCCGCAAGGATCGCCGACTATGCCAGGCCGGGCGAGGTGGTGGTGAGCCAGGAGGTCGTCGATGAGTCAGATGGCGCACCCGTGTTCTTCGTCGAGATCGGACCCGTCGAACTGAAGGGTGTGACCGAGGCGCTCCGCCTCCATACCGCCCGCCGCGCCGACTGACCCGGCTAGAACAGCCGCAGGTTCGCGATCGACAGGGTGTTGCCGACGTGGGTGTTCCCGGCGTCGTCGGCCTACGTGGTGACCGCCTGGAACGATAGGGTCCCCGGTCTGCCCGTTCCGATCGTCAGGCATGCGACCCCCTGCAGGCTTCTGCGACTGTCACGTGAGCACCTCTGACCGTAGGAGAGCTGTAGCGAAATGGGTGGCCGGCGTAGAAAAGGTCAGGCGAATGGCCCACCACCTTGTCCCCCGAGTGGCCTATGGTGGCCCTGAATACGAGGAGACGGGAACCGCAAATGGTGCCAGAGTTGCTCGTCCTCATCGGTTGGGTGGCCATCGCCCTCGGCGGCTGCCTTGTGGTATGGCGTACTGCTTACGCGCAGGGGGTGGCTGACGCCCGGAACGGGTCGTGCTGCTCGGATGGTGGGGAGCACGACCACCCGGAGCTCACGATGCCCTCGCCCGATGATTTTGATGAAGAGCTCGAGCGAATTCTCGCCGGGGGCCGCTAGCAGACCTGCAGCGAGTTGTCTGTGGTCCCTACGGGATTTGAACCCGTGTCTCCACCTTGAGAGGGTGGTGTCCTAGGCCGCTAGACGAAGGGACCG
>DAITPV010000272.1:0-3227 GCA_036833435.1 Actinomycetota bacterium
GGGCCATCCTGTTCGAGTCGGCGCCCTTCGCCCGGCTTCCTGAGGACCTGCCCGCGAACCTGTGCCTGGCCGTTCTCGACGTGGCCGGAGCCCCGGCGCAGGTGCGGCGGCTGGCGCCGGGACGAGACCGCACCCTGGTCGTGGGCGCGGGAGGGAAGTCGGGGATCCTGGCCATGGCCGCCGCTCGTGGCCTCTCCGAGCATGTGGCCGGGGTGGTGCACCACCGGAAGGACGTTGGCATCCTTCGAGACCTGGGGTTCGATGAGGTGGTCACGGCGGACGCGGGGGACCCGGTGGGATGTCTGCGGGCCGCCGCGGAGGCGTTCGGAGGCGACGACGACGGCGTGGCCGACCTGGTGGTCAACTGCGTCAACGTCCCGGGGACGGAGGGGGCCTCGATCCTCCTGGCCCGGGAGGGAGGGGACGTGTACTTCTTCTCCATGGCCACGTCCTTCACCGCCGCCGCGTTGATCGCCGAGGGTCTGGGCAAGGACGTCGGGCTCCAGATCGGGTCGGGGTACGTTCCCGGGCATGCGGACCTGGCGCTCCAGATGATCCGGGACGACCGGAAGCTGCGGGCGCTGTTCGAACGGCGATACGCGGGATGATCCCCCGGCGGCCGATCGAGACCGACCGACTCCGGCTGGAGCCCATCGAGCCGGGCCACGCGGATCGGTCGTGGGCCGCCGTGGAAGCCTCCCTGGCGGAGCTGCGGCCCTGGATGGGGTGGGCCCTGGACACGTCGCTCGAGCAGACCCGGAGCTTCGTGCGAGGGGCGGTGGCTGCCTGGTCGTCGGGGCGTGAGTTCAACTTCGCCATCCTCGAGGGTGAGTCGCTGGTCGGCGGGATCGGCCTGGACTGGCCGCGGCCCGAGCAGCGGATCGGCGAGATGGGCTACTGGGTGAGCTCGGAGGTCACCGGGCGCGGTTACGCGACCGAGGCGGCACGAGCGGTGGTCGGCTTCGGGTTCGGCACACTGGAGCTGTACCGCATCGAGCTTCGGGCCGGGCTGGAGAACCGGGCCAGCAGGCGGGTGGCCGAGAAGCTGGGGTTCCGCCAGGAGGGAGTGCTTCGCCGGGGGTGCCCCCACGGGTCGGCAGGGTACGACTGCCACCTGTACGGGCTTCTGGCTACGGACCTCTCCCCGTAGCGACCGAACGAAATTCGGCTTCCTCTGGATTTTCCCGGACGTTCGGCTCTAGAATGGCCCCCGGAAGCCGATCCTTCCAGAGAGCCACCATGGACCCACAGCGACCAGGACACCGCAGTCCGCAGGCCCACGCGGCCGACCAGCCGTTCCGCTATCCCTTGCCCCGGGAGTTCCGGGAGCCCGACTGGCGCCGCCTGCCGGGCTACCGGGACGTCACCCGGGAGCAATGGGAGAGCGCCCAGTGGCAGCGGGCCCACACGGTCAAGAACCTGAAGCAGCTGAAGGACGCGCTCGGTGAGTTCGCCACCGACGACTTCATGGCCGACCTCGAGCGCGACCAGATCCAGCGGGCCACGATGTCCATGCTGGTCCCGCCCCAGATGCTCAACACCATGGAAGAGCACGACCTGTGGACCGACCCCGTGCGGCGGTACATGCTGCCGGTGCTGTCGGACCGGGACGCGGAGTTCCCCAGCCACCCGCTCGCCATGCGAGACAGCCTTCACGAGGCGGACATGTGGGCGGTGGAGGGCCTCACCCATCGGTACCCGACCAAGGTCCTGGCGGAGATGATCTCCACGTGCCCCCAGTACTGCGGACACTGCACCCGGATGGACCTGGTCGGCAACGACACCCCGCAGATCCTGAAGTACAAGTTCGAGGAGAAGCAGCAGGAGCGGTGGGATCGGATGCTCGAGTACCTGCGGGCCACGCCGTCGGTCCGCGACGTCGTGGTCTCGGGCGGGGACATGGCCAACGTTCCCATCCGCCGGCTCGAGGACTTCGTGATGCAGCTCCTGGAGATCGAGAACATCCGGGACATCCGCCTGGCCACCAAGGGACTGATGGGACTTCCGCAGCACTTCCTCCAGGACGAGGTTCTGGCGGCGTGCGAGCGGATGGCCACGGTGGCCATGCAGCGGGGCGTCGACATCGCCGTGCACACCCACGTCAACCACGCCAACCAGGTCACCCCGCTGGTGGCCATGGCCACCCGCAAGCTCCTGGAGACCGGGTTGCGGGACGTCCGGAACCAGGGAGTGCTCCTCCGAGGAGTGAACACCACCCCGAAGGAGCTCTTGGAGCTGTGCTTCACCCTGCTCGACCACGCGAAGGTGATGCCGTACTACTTCTATATGTGCGACATGATCCCGAACTCGGAGCACTGGCGGACCGCGGTGTGGGAGGCCCAGGAGCTGCAGCACGCCATCATGGGTTACCTCCCCGGCTTCGCCACCCCGAGGATCGTGTGCGACGTCCCCTACGTGGGGAAGCGCTGGGTGCACCAGATCGAGGACTACGACCGGGTCAAGGGGATCTCCTACTGGACCAAGAACTATCGAACGGGGATCGAGTTCGACGACCCCGAGGCCCTCGACCGCCGCTACCCGTACTACGACCCGGTTTCCACGCTGGACGAGGACGGGCGGGAGTACTGGCGACGCTTCGCCACTGGGGCCGAACGGGTGCCCGCCCTCACCTGATAGCCTCCCCCGCGTGACTCCAGATCTCCGTGAAGCCACCCGCGCCGTGATGCCCCGGGTGCTCGCGGACCTCGAGCGCCTCATCCGGATCCCATCCGTCAGCTTCGACGGTTTCGATCCGGCGCCGGTCCGGGCCTCCGCCGAGCTCACCGCGGAGATCCTCCAGGGGTGCGGCCTCCAGGGGGTCAGGCTCCTCGAGGTGGAGGGGGCCCACCCCGCGGTGATCGGCGAGCATCCCGCAACCGACGGCAAGCCCACCGTGCTCCTCTACGCCCACCACGATGTCCAGCCGGTGGGGAACGAGTCCGACTGGGAGACGCCGCCGTTCGAGCCCGTCCGTCGAAGCGGCAGGTTGTACGGCCGGGGCTCGTGTGACGACAAGGCGGGGATCGCCCTGCACCAGGCCTCGCTGCTGGCCTACGACGGCAACCCGCCGATCGGTATCCGGGTGTTCATCGAGGGAGAGGAGGAGCAGGGCTCGCCCAACCTCCCGGCGTTCCTGGAGCGGTACGACGATGCCCTTCGGGCCGATGTGATCATCCTGGCCGACGCGACGAACTGGCGGGTGGGGGTCGCCGGCCTCACCACCAAGC
>DAITPV010000273.1:0-3214 GCA_036833435.1 Actinomycetota bacterium
GGGGTGACCACGGCTGGGGTTCCCAGCCGCTGGGCCCGGGCCAACGCGCCCGAGGACCAGGAACGGCGGTGTGCCAGGATCACCGCGTCGGCCGCCACCAGCCACGCGTCGAACTCCTCGTCGTCCACGTACCGCTCGATCAGGTCCACGTTCGACGTGCGTGCCGCCAGGGCTCGGAGGCTCTCCAGGTAGGCCAGGTTCCTCGGCGTCGGGTCCTTGACCGAACCGAGGATCACCAGCCTGGCGGTTCCCGCCCTGCCCGCCGCCTCTACCGCCCGGTCCAGACCCTTGTCGGGGTGGATGAACCCGGGGGCCACGAACAGCGTTTCCTCCACGGGCGCGCCCACCCGCAGGCGGGCGGTCTCCCGGGTCCACGCGCCGTGGAGGCGAACCCCTTCGCCGTGCGGGACCAGCCGGGCCCGGACCTCGATGCCGTAGGCCCGCTCGAGTTCCCGCCGCTCCCGCTCCGTGTGGAACAGGAGCACCGGGGCCGCGCAGAACGCGGCACGGAGGAGGACATAGTCCGGACGCCAACGCTTCGGGGTGTCCGCCTCGTGCACCACGATCTCGGTCTGCGGGCGTCGGCGGCACAGCTCCAGCAGGGCCATCGAGGTGGCTACCTTGGAGACCGGGGCCCGGGGCGCGTAGTACAGCGCGGGCTGGAAGTGGATCACGATGCGATCCGCGCCGCGACCGATCCGCGAGGCCAGGCGAAACGGATGTCCCGCGGTGAACGGAACCCGGAGGTCCCCATCACCGTCGGGCGGGGAGATCACGGTGACCTCGTGCCCCGCCTCCCGGTCGCGTCTGACCTGCTCGGCGGCGTAGGCACCGATCCCGCAGTGGCGAGGGGGGTACGAGGAGACCACCACGATGCGCATCAGAGTCGCTCCACGCGAACGTCAACGGGGATGGCCAGCCCGCCCTTGACGTATCGGACGATGTCGAACGGGTACCGCTGGCCATGCCAGTCGTACGTCACGGTCTCCCCCCGGTCCCGGACCCCCACTGTGGCGAAGTACTGCCCCTCCATCAAGGGGATGGCCCGGAGCTCGAAGGTCACCCGCACCTTGCCGTCAACCCGACCGAGATCCACGTGCAGCCGGTCGGTGTCCGTGGTGTACACCCACTCATCCCTGGCGTTGTGCACGCCGACCACCACCACCGGGTCATCCACAGGCCGGTTGGCCCGGAGCTCGACCTGGACCGACAGCGACTCGCCGGGGGCCACCATGGCGCTGGGTCGGCCTTTAGCGTCGAGCAGCTCCACGCCGGCGATCTCCACCTCCTTGGTGGCTCCCTCGAGCTCCAGCCCCTGTCCCCGCATCATCACTGCCCGGAAGTCCTTGATCACCTGGTCGACGTCGCCGGACATCCGCACCCGCCCACCGTCCAGGAGCACGGCCTGGTCGCAGATCTGGTGGATCAGCTGCATGGCGTGGGTGACGAACACGATCGTTCGCCCCTGACGCTGGAGCTCGCTCACCCGGTCCAGGCACTTCCGCTGGAAGGCCTCGTCCCCCACCGCCAGGACCTCGTCGATGAGCAGGATCCCCGGATCGACGTGCACGGCCACCGCGAACCCCAGGCGCACGAACATCCCCGAGGAGTAGTGCTTCACCTGGTTGTCGATGAAGTCCTCGAGCTCGGCGAAGGCCACGATCGCGTCGAAGTGGCGGTCGGTCTCCCGTTTGGACAGCCCCAGGATCGAGGCGTTGAGATACACGTTCTCCCGGCCGGTGAGCTCCGGATGGAAGCCGGCGCCCAGCTCGAGCAGCGCGGCGATCCGTCCCCGGGTGATCACCTGTCCGTCCGTGGGCCGGAGGATCCCGCCGATGATCTTCAGCAGGGTGGTCTTGCCGGACCCGTTGGCACCAACCAGTCCCCACGTCTGCCCGGGCGGCACCTCGAACGCGACATCCCGGAGCGCCCAGAAGTCCTCCGCCTTCACCCGGCGGAGCCTGGTCAGTCGCTCCTTCAGCGTGGTGGGCCGCTCGTGGTAGAGGCGGAACCGCTTGGAGATGTCCTTCACGGAGATGACGGTCTCGGGCACGTCAGAGCTCCTCGGCGAAGTCCCCGGAGTTCCGGAAGAACAGCCGCCATGCCAGGTACAGGATCACCAGAGAGAACGCCCCGAGTGCCAGGAGCCGGAGCCCGTACCACGTGACCCCCACCCTGGGCAGCTGCGCCAGAGCTTCGCCGGACACCCCGCCGTACACCGCTCGCTGGAAGCCCAGGACGATGTTGGCCATCGGGTTCAGCAGGTACAGGAAGTCGCCGGTCGCTCCCAGCCGGTCGAGCACGGTGGCCGCGGGGTACACGATGGGGGTGCTCCAGAACCACGCCAGGAGGAGCAGCTCCACCAGGTAGCCCATGTCCCGGTAGCGGACGTTCCACGCCGCAGTAGCCATCCCCACGGCGGAGAGAAACAGCAGGAGGACCACCAGCGCCAAGGGCAGCAGGACCAGTCCCTTGTGGATCAGCGGGTAGCCGAACACCAGGATGAACACGACCAGGACGACGAACTGGAAGAAGAAGTTCACGGTCTGGGCCCGGATGGTGGCCAGCGGCAGAAACTCCTTGGCGAATGCCACCTTCGACACCAGCTGGGCGTTCCCGGTCACCGACACCGTGGCCCCCGCCAGGCCGGTGGAGAACAGGGTCCACGGCAACAGCCCGGAGAGCAGATAGACGGGGAACACCGGGATGCCACTGGGCAGGAACACCGTGAACACCACGTAGAACACCACCAGGTACAGAAGCGGGTTGAGCATGGACCACGCCGCCCCCAGCGCCGTGGACTTGTACTTCGCTTTCCGCTCCTTCTTGGCCAGGTTGGCCAGGATCTCCCGGCTCCCCCACAGCTCCCGGAGCCGCGGGAGGAGCTTGAGCCGGGGCGGCTCGTTGGTGCGGACCTGGACCTCAGGCGCCGACATCGGTCAGCACCCTGCGCAGGGAGTCTTTGAGCGGAGGCATGGGGGGGACGGTGGTCTCGGGCAGCACGACGCTGGTGAGCGCGGTGTCCGCCGGGCGAGGCGCCGGACGATCGAGCTCTCCGGCCTTCTGCCGGTGCACGGTCCCCGGCAGATCCCCCAGGTCTCGGGCCCGGGTGAGGACGTCGTACCACGTGGTGACCTCGGGGCCCGCCAGGTGCACTATGCCGCGCAGGCCGGCGTCGACCAGCGGCAGGAGCCGCTCGGCCAGCTCGGTCTCG
>DAITPV010000274.1:0-3206 GCA_036833435.1 Actinomycetota bacterium
GGGTTAGCGTGGGGCCTAGCCATATTGGCCGGGCCTTTCGGGTGCCCTCGGGCCATGGAGACGGAAACGAGTGACGACGGGTCTGACATGCCGACGACACAGCAACTGGTTCGACGAGGGCGTAAGTCCTCCGGGCATCGAACGAAGAGCCCTGCGCTTCGGGGCTCTCCTCAGCGCCGGGGGGTCTGTACCCGCGTCTACACGGCCACACCCAAGAAGCCGAACTCCGCGCTTCGCAAGGTCGCACGGATCCGCCTGACCAGCGGGATCGAAGTCACCGCGTACATCCCCGGCATCGGACACAACCTCCAGGAGCACTCCATCGTGCTGGTACGGGGAGGCAGGGTGAAGGACCTCCCCGGAGTGCGCTACAAGGTGGTCCGGGCCGCGCTGGACACCGCGGGGGTCACCGACCGGAAGAAGGCCCGTTCCAAGTACGGCGCCAAGAAGGCGTCGTAGGGGGGCGGGCCATGCCGAGGAGAGGCGCAGCATCTCAGCGGGCCCCCGAGCCCGATCCGATCTACCAGAACGTGCTGGTCACCCAGCTCATAAACAAGGTGATGCTGCACGGGAAGAAGACGTTGGCCGAGCGAACGGTGTACAGCGCGCTTGACCAGATCAGCGAGAAGACCGCCAACGACCCGGTGATCACCCTGAAGAAGGCGGTGGAGAACGCCCGCCCGCTTCTCGAGGTGCGGTCCCGCCGGGTGGGTGGCGCGACCTACCAGGTCCCGGTCGAGGTCCGGCCATCGCGCGGCACCACGCTGGCGCTGCGGTGGCTGGTGAACTTCGCCCGGCAGCGGCGAGAGCACACCATCGCCGACCGGCTGGTGGGCGAGATCATGGAGGCCTCCCAGGGCCAGGGGTCCTCGGTGAAGCGCCGGGAGGACATCCACAAGATGGCCGACGCGAACAAGGCGTTCGCTCACTACCGGTGGTAGCGGCAGTGGAGCCGATCGAAACGGAACGCAAGGGGGTGTGGCGCTGATGGCCACACCGGCAAGGAAGATGGAGATGGCGAAGTCAGCACAGGAGGTTCAGAAGGGGCAGGCCGGAGGCCAGAAGGGTCTGGTCATCCGGGAGTACCCCCTGTCCAGGACCCGGAACATCGGGATCATGGCCCACATCGACGCGGGCAAGACCACCACGACCGAGCGGATCCTCTATTACACCGGCAAGACCTACAAGCTCGGCGAGGTCCACGAAGGCACCGCCCAGATGGACTGGATGGTCCAGGAGCAGGAGCGCGGCATCACCATCACCTCCGCGGCCACCACCTGCGCGTGGAAGGACCACTGGATCAACATCATCGACACCCCCGGCCACGTGGACTTCACCGTGGAGGTGGAGCGGTCGCTCCGGATCCTCGACGGCGCCGTGGCGGTGTTCGACGCCGTGGCCGGAGTGGAGCCCCAGTCGGAGACGGTGTGGCGCCAGGCCGACCGCTATCAGGTCCCCCGGATCTGCTTCGTCAACAAGATGGACCGGGTGGGAGCCGACTTCGAGCGCACGGTTGCCATGATCGAGGAGCGCCTGGAGGCCAAGCCTCTGGTCGTCCAGCTCCCGTGGGGAACCGAGGACGCCTTCGTTGGCGTGATCGACCTGGTCGAGATGAAGGGTCTGCGGTGGACCTCCGAGAAGGGCGAGGAGTGGGAGACCGTGGAGATCCCGGACGAGCTTCGGGAGCCGGCCCTGGAGTGGCGCCACAAGCTCTACGAGCAGCTGGCCGACCACCACGAGACCCTGATGGAGAAGTACGTCGAGGGCCACGAGCCCGACGCCAAGGAGCTCCGGGAGGCCCTTCGGGAGGCCACGCTGGCCGTCGAGGGCACCCCGGTCCTGTGCGGATCGGCGTTCAAGAACAAGGGCATCCAGCCGTTGCTCGACTCGGTGGTGGACTACCTCCCGTCGCCCCAGGACGTCCCCCCGATCGAGGGCCTGGTGCCCGGCACGAGACAGCAGCTGGCTCGGCGTCCCTCCGATGAAGAGCCGTTCGCGGCCCTGGCGTTCAAGATCATGTCCGACCCGTATGTCGGCCGGCTCACCTACTTCCGGGTGTACTCGGGGATGATCCGGACCGGCGCCCACATCCACAACGCCACCAAGGACCGCAAGGAGCGTGTGGGGCGGATCCTGCAGATGCACGCCAACCACCGGGAGGACAAGGAGGCCGTGTTCACCGGGGACATCGTCGCGGCGGTGGGTCTCAAGCACACCTCGACCGGCGACACCCTGTGTGACCCGGCCAACCCGATCCTCCTGGAGTCCATGTCGTTCCCCGCTCCGGTCATCTCGGTGGCCATCGAGCCGAAGACCAAGGCCGACCAGGACAAGCTGAGCCAGGCGCTCGGACGCCTCTCGGACGAGGACCCAACCTTCGTGGTTCGGTACGACGACGAGACCGGCCAGACCATCATCTCGGGGATGGGCGAGCTGCACCTGGAGGTGCTGGTCGATCGCCTGACTCGGGAGTGGAACGTCGGTGCCAACGTGGGCCGGCCGCAGGTAGCGTACCGAGAGACCGTCCGCAAGGCCGTGGAGAAGGTCCATGGGCGCTACGTCAAGCAGACCGGTGGCCGCGGCCAGTACGGCCACGTGATCATCAACCTCGAGCCCACGGGCGCCGGCGGGGGCTACGAGTTCATCAACAAGATCAGGGGTGGAGACGTCCCTCGCGAGTACATCCCCTCCGTGGACGAGGGGATCCAGGAGGCCCTGGAGAGCGGCGTCCTGGCCGGGTACCCGATGGTGGACGTCCGGGCCACGCTGGTGGACGGGAGCTACCACGAGGTGGACTCCTCGGAGGTGGCCTTCAAGATGGCCGCCCAGATCGCCTTTCGCGACGGCGCCAAGAAGGCCGACCCAGTCCTGCTCGAGCCGGTGATGCAGATCGAGGTGGTGACCCCGGAGGAGTACATGGGTGACGTCATCAGCGACCTGAACTCTCGGCGGGCGAAGATCGAGCGCATGGACCAGCGTGGCCAGAGCCACGCGGTCCGCGCCCTGGTCCCCCTGGCGGAGATGTTCGGCTACGCCACGGACCTGCGGTCCCGGACCCAGGGACGAGCCACGCACACCATGCAGTTCCACGCGTATCAGGAAGTCCCGGCCCAGATCGCCAAAGAGATCGTGGCCAGGGTCCGGGGTGAATAGGAGGAAGGGATGAGCAAGCAGAAGTTCGAGCGGACCAAGCCCCATGTGAACAT
>DAITPV010000275.1:0-3204 GCA_036833435.1 Actinomycetota bacterium
AGGTAGAGGTCCGGGGCCGGCTTGGGCCGGTCGACGTCGTCGCCGGCCACCACCACGGGGAAGGCCTCGTTCAACGAGGCGCTGGACAGGGCCACCTCGAGCAACGAGCGATGGGTGTTGGAGGCCACCCCGACCGGACGGTCGGCGCGAACGCGTTCCAGGAGCTCCACGGCGCCGGGCAGGGGACCGACCCCCCGGCTGAATTCCTCCGCCGCCAGCCCCTCGAGGGCACGGAGGAGCTCCGACCCCCGGCCAGGTTGGTCCAGCATCGCCTCGAGCAGCCGGGCGGACTCGGCGAACGACGTGCCGATCATGGCTCGCTTGTGCTCGAGTTCGAAGGTCCGTCCGTGACGGGCGAACAGCGCCGTTTCCGCCCGCGTCCACGCCTGCTCGGTATCGAGGAGCACCCCGTCACAGTCGAACACCACCGCCCCTCGAGGCACGCGTTGAGTCATCGGTTGGGCATTCTGGTACATAGGGAAGACATGGTTCGAGGCCTCCGGATCCTGTGGACGATCCTCGGCGTTGTGGCCGTGGTGTTCGGCTCCCTGACGGTCCTCACCGGGGGAGCGCTGATCCCCGGCGTGGGCGACCTCCCGGCCAGCGTGGACAGCGAGCTGCGCTTCTACGGCGCGTGGTACGTGGGCGCCGGGGTGGTGGTGCTCCGCAGCGTCCGGCATATCGAGTCGGAGGGCCGCCTGGTCCGAATGGTGTGCGCGATCCTGGTCCTGGCGGCCCTCGGCAGGGTGCTGTCGATGGCGTTCGTGGGCCGGCCGCACACCCTGTACGTGGTCCTCATGGTCATCGAGTTCGCCATCCCCGTGGTGGTGCTGCCGTGGCAGGCGGCCGCGGCCCGACGGTTCGACGCAGCGAGGAACCGGACGCCAGGCTAGCGGGCAATCCCCCGGTGGGGGAGGACCCGTACTACCTGATGGAGTGTGCTGGGACTTCGACTACGTCCGGGCCAAGCTCCAGGAGGACATGAAGGCAACCCGATCCCGGGGCCGTGTCCCCCCGCTCGTCCGGGTCATCGGGTGGCTGTCACTGGCCGCCGGAGCTTGGCTCGTCGGATACCCCCTCCTCGCCGTGCCCACCATCGTGGTGTTCGAGGGGTACGTGGCCCCGCTGTTCGCCAGGCCAGCCCGGGAGGAGATCGGGCCGCTGGCCGAGTGGCACCCACCGGAGAGCTACCGCGAGTCTCCGGAGGCCGTCCCACCTGTCCGGATCCGCCCGTAGAGCCCCAGGGGAGCGCCAACATGGGCCCTCGCTCGAAGCCAACTTGACGTAATGGTGGTTATGGGGGATTGGGGGGCCCAGAGGGCCCGAGAGGGGCTCAGGCGGCGGTTCCCAGCGCGGTCGGGTGCCGTGACCGGGACGGCGGACGGCGGCGAAGCACCCGGTCCCGGACGGCCCACACGAACACCTGCCACAGTGCCTCGGCCACGATGGCACGGGAGATTTTGGAGTGGCCGTGCCGGCGTTCCTCGAAGGTGATGGGCACCTCACCGACGGAAAGGCCTCGCCGCCAGGCCCGGTAGGCCAGCTCCACCTGGAACGCGTATCCCTCCGACCGGAGTTGATGGGTCACCAGCTCCCGGAGGGCCTCCCACCGGTACACCCGGAAGCCGCTGGTGGCGTCGGCCACCGGCAGGCCCAGGAGCAGGCGCACGTACCAGTTCCCGCCCCGGGACAGGAGCCTCCGGAACGCCCCCCAGTTGGTGATCCTGCCCCCGGGGACGTACCGGCTTCCGATGGTCAGGTGGTGATCGTCGGCCCCCCGGAGGAGCGCGGGGAGCTCCTCCGGACTGTGGGAGAGGTCGGCGTCCATCTCCACGACCAGGTCGTAGCCCTCGGCGATAGCCAGGACGAATCCGTCGAGGTACGCGCTGGCCAGTCCCCCCTTCTCCGGGCGGTCCACCAGCGTCACGCGCGGCTCTCGCTCGGCCACCTTGCGAACGATGTCTCCGGTGCCGTCCGGCGAGGAGTCGTCCACGACCTTCACGTCCACTCGCTCGTCGGCGATCAGGATCCGCCCGATGACCTCCTCGATCGTCTCTCGCTCGTTGTACGTGGGGAGGATCACCGCCACCCGGGGGTCCTCGTCGAGCGGTGGCACGGGACGCCGACCGGAGCGGCGCGGCACCAGGTAGAACCCCGCCACGACCAGGAAGATGGCCAGCGGCAGCCACCCGCCGATGACGTTGAACACGGTGCGGCCCTCGGCCTGAGGGATCCCGCCCCGGTCCAGGGCTCGCTCGAAGATCGGCGTTCGCTGCAGGGCCTCCCCCTCGGGAGAAACGAACGCGCTGACCCCCGACAGGGCCGCGTGGACCACCCACCTTCCGTTCTCCACGGCCCGGAGCTCCGAGAGCACCAGGTGCTGCTCAGGCGCCGAGCTCACCCCGAACGTCGAGTTGTTCGTGGAGACCACCAGGAAGCCCACGTCACCGGTGACCGACTCCCGAACCAGCTCGTCGAAGGCGTTCTCGAAGCAGATGACCCCGGAGAACCGTCCGGTGGGGATGTCGAAGTGCCCCGGCTCGGTCCCCGGTGACAGGTCCGCCCGCACCCGTTGGACGTCGGGGATCCAGTCGAGCAGCGACCTCCCGGGGACGTACTCGCCGAACGGCAGGAGGTGGATCTTTGCGTAGCGATCGGTGACCGTGCCGTCGGGCGCGTACAGGAGGTCCTCGTTCAGCAGGCGACCGTCGTCCGTTAGGGTGATGGCTCCCACCAGCGTCCACGCCCCCACGGTTCGGATGGCATCCTCGACCACCGGTCCGATCTCCGGATCCCGGGTGGGGTCTCGGTCGAGAGCGTTCTCCGGCCACACGGCCAGGTCCGGCGGGTCATTGGCCAGCTGGAGGTGCAGCTGGGCGTGGCTCTCGGCCACCTGGCGGTCCGCGATGATCCTGCTTCGCGTGGCGACCTCCAGCGGAACGTTCCCCTGGACGATGGCCACGTCCACCGCAGGCCCCGACGGCTCCGACAGGGGGATGGCCACGGGAACCACCGCCAGGCCCACGGCCAGGATCGCAGGGGCCACCACCCCCCGCTCCCCCACCCGAAGGACCACCGACAGCACCAGCGCGTTGATCGTGGCCATCAGGAATCCCAGGCCCAGGGCGCCGACCACGGACGCAACCGGGAGCAGCAGCGGGTTGTCGTGCTGGGTCGCTCCCAGGCTGACCCACGACCACCCGC
>DAITPV010000276.1:0-3190 GCA_036833435.1 Actinomycetota bacterium
CTGCTCCCGGGAGTGGTCCCCGAGCTGGAGGGGATCACGCTGGGGGGCGCGGTGTCCGGCTGCTCGGTGGAGTCCACGTCCTACCGCCGGGGCGGTTTCCACGACACCTGCCTGGAGTACGAGATCGTCACCGGGACCGGCGAGGTCCTGACGTGTTCGCCGGAGAGCGAGCCGCTCCTGTTCGGCATGATCCATGGCTCGTACGGCACGCTGGGGGCCCTGACCAAGATGACGTTCCGGCTCTATCCGGCGAAACCATTCGTGCGCATGGAGTACGTGCGCTTTCCGGACGCGGCCACATTCCACCGGGCCGTGCTGGAGCATTGCGAGGCGGGCGATGCCGACTTCATCGACGGGATCGTCCACGGACCGGACGCGTTCGTCCTGTGCCTGGGGCGTTTCGAGGACCGGGCTCCGTCCACCAGCGACTACCGGTGGCTGAACGTCTACTACAAGAGCACGCTGCAACGGCGCGAGGACCACCTCTCCACCCCCGACTACTTGTTCCGGTACGACACCGAGGCCCACTGGCTCACCCGAACGATCCCTCCGCTGGAG
Source organism: Actinomycetota bacterium (assembly GCA_036833435.1). GTDB lineage: Bacteria > Actinomycetota > UBA4738 > UBA4738 > CALAEC01 > DAITPV01. The sequence continues at coordinate 559 of DAITPV010000276.1, forward strand.
TGGAAGCCGGTCCGGTTCCTGGTGGGCAAGCCGTTCCTGGGGTCCACCAACCTGATCCGGTGGTCCAAGCGGCTGGCGCCGTTCTTCCGTCTCCGGCGTAGGCCCGATGTGGTGTGCGATTACTTCATTCCCTCCCAAGAGTGCCCGGAGTTCTACGACTGGTACCTCCGGGAGATGCGGTACTTCCCGCTGTGGGTGGTTCCCTACCGTGTCCCGGAACCGTACCCGTGGCTGGCCGAAGACCGTGCGGCCAACGCCGGCCTGTTCATGGACCTGGCCGTGTACGGGATGCGCAACAGCGATCCGGCCACGGACCGGTCTGAGGTTCTCGAGGACAAGACGTTCGAGCTGGGCGGGATCAAGACGCTGATCTCCCGGAACCACTACTCCAGCGAGCGGTTCTGGTCCATCTACCACGAGCCCAATTACCGGAAGGTCAAGGAACGGCTGGACCCGGACGGATTGTTCCGGGAGCTGTACGAGAAGCTGCACCGGGTCGAGTGAGGAGAATCCGTGGCTGAGACGAAGGCGAGGACCGTACGCGAGATCATGAGCGCCCCTGTCCTGACCGCCGCTCCGGACGACACCATGACCGACACCGCCCGCCGGATGCAGGAGTCACAGGTCGGTTCGGTTGTCGTGCTGGACGGCGATCGGTGCGTGGGGATCGTCACCGAACGGGATCTGATCAGGCTGGCGGCGAAGGGGACGTCCGACATCCCCGTGTCCGAGCTGATGACCCGGGACCCCGACACCGTCCCCCCCGACACCCCCTTGGCCGAGGCGTTCGACCAGATGGAGGAACGGGGCTACCGCCACCTTCCGGTCGTTGAGAACGGGGGGGTGCTGGGCATCGTGTCGATCCGGGACCTCATGCACGTGGCCCAGATCCAGCCGGTGGGCACCCCGGCGGCCGAGATCCCCAAGGGGCTGGAGGGCGTGCCGGTCGCCGAGACGGAGATCGGCGACGTCAGGGGGCGCGAGGGCTTCTACCACTACCGCCAGTACAGCGCCCCGGACCTGGCCAAGGCCCGGAGCTTCGAGGACGTGTGGCACCTGATGTTCGAGGGATCATTGCCGGACGACGCCCAACGGAAGAAGTTCGCCGACCGGGTCCGCCCCCTCCGGGTGATCCCCGATGCCATCCGCGATCTCCTCCCCTCGGTGGCCAAGATGGGCGACGAGTTCGTCCCGCTCGACGCGCTGCGTTCCGCGTACTCGCTGATGGCGGGGGCCCTGGGATACCGGCCGTGGCTGGACGCCGGGCTCGAGGAGCTCAGGGAGCAGGCGGTCCGGACCTGCGCGGTGTTCCCCACGCTGGTGACGGCGCTGTACCGGCTGCGGCAGGGACAGGAGCCGGTGGAGCCCGACCCGGAGCTGGGCCACGCCGCCAACTACCTGTACATGATGAGCGGGAAGCGCCCTGAGGAAGAGGCGTCCCGCGCCATCGAGACGTACCTGACGCTCACGATCGACCACGGGTTCAACGCCTCCACGTTCACCGCGCGGGTCATCACGTCCACGGGAGCCGATCTGGGGTCGGCGATCTGTGGCGCGCTCGGCGCGCTGTCCGGGCCGCTCCACGGCGGAGCACCCAGCCGGGCCCTGGACATGATCGAGGAGATCGGCGACCGGGACCGGGCCGAGCCGTGGCTCCGGGACGCGGTGACCGAGGGCCGGCGGCTGATGGGCTTCGGCCACCGGGTGTATCGGACGGACGATCCTCGCTCCGTGATGCTCCGCGAGGTCGCCGAACGGCTCGACGGCGAACGGGTGGAGTTCGCCAAGTACGTTGAGCAGAAGGCCGTCGACGTCCTCCACGAGCTGAAGCCGGGCCGGGAGCTGTACCCCAACGTGGAGTACTACGCCGGCATCGTGCTGGACATCGTGGGGATGCCCAGGGAGCTGTTCACCCCGACGTTCGCGTGCAGCCGAGTGGTGGGCTGGTGCGCCAACGTGATGGAGCAGGCCGCGGACAACCGGCTGATCCGTCCCAGCGCCAGGTACGTCGGCCCCGAACCCCCCGAGCCCGTCCCCTCCGCCTGACCGTGCGTCAACCCGGAACCCCGGTACGCTGAGGACCATGGACCAGATCGAGGAGATCCTCCGGGACTCGGAAACCATCGCCGTGGTGGGGATGTCCGACGACCCGTTCAAGCCGGCGCACTCCGTCCCCGCAGCCATGTTGGCTGCCGGGTTCCGGGTGATCCCGGTGAACCCGCACCACGAGGAGATCCTGGGGCTCAAGGTGTATCCGCAGCTGGAGGACGTGCCCGAGTCCATCGACCTGGTGAACGTGTTCCGCCGGCCGCAGTTCACCCCGGAGGTGGCCCGCCAGGCCGTGGCGGTGGGGGCCAAGGCCCTGTGGCTGCAGACCGGGATCGTCTCGAAGGAAGCCCGGGAGATCGCCGAGAGCGCCGGCCTCAAGTACGTGGAGGACCGGTGCATCCGCACCGAGCGCTCCTACTTCGGGATTACCAAGAACGGCAAGGAGTAAGGCTCAGCGCTGGGTCTGAGCGTCGATCGAGACCGGCTGGCCGTTCCCACCGAGCGATCCGTTCGCCTGGCGGATCGTCTCCAGCTCCCTGAACACCTCGCGGGCGTGGTCCACGCACACCACCACCAGGTCTCC
>DAITPV010000277.1:0-3185 GCA_036833435.1 Actinomycetota bacterium
GGGGCGTGGGAAGGGGCGCCGGCTGCCCGGTGCTGGCGGCCCGCGCGGCAGCCACCATCTCGCGGGCGCTTCCGTATCGTTCGTCCTTCGCCTTGGCCATGGCCTTCACCAGCACGCCGTCGAGGGCGGCGGGCAGCTCGGGCCTCCGTTCGGAAGGCTTGGGGGGTGGCTGGGACAGATGGGCCCACAGCAGCGCCGCATCCTGCTCGGCCTTGAACGGCGGCTCGCCGGTCAGGCACTCGAAGAACACGCACCCCAGGGCGTAGAGGTCGGTTCGATGGTCGACGTCCTTGCCCTCGATCTGCTCGGGAGCCACGTACTCGATGGTTCCCACGAACTGCCCGGTGACCGTGAGCCCGGAATGTGAGTCGGTTCGCTTGGTGAGCCCGAAGTCGGTGAGGTACACGTGCGGGGGGGAGTCCGGGTCGTCGGCGGCAACGATCAGGATGTTGCCGGGCTTCACGTCCCGGTGGACAAGCCCCCGGCTGTGTGCGATGTCCAGGGCCGCTCCCACCTGCCCGATGATGGCCATCGCTCGATCCGGAGGCAGCGGTCCTTCGCGGACCACCAGAGCGCGGAGGTCCTCGCCTTCCACGTAGCGCATGGCGATGTACAGGAGCCCCTCGACCTCGCCGGCCTCGTAGACGGGGATGATGTTGGGGTGGTCGATGGACGCGGCCAGCTGGGACTCACGCTCGAATCGCTGGCGGAACCGATCGTCGCTCGACAGCTCGGGGGCCAGGATCTTCAGCGCGACGTTCCGTCCCAGCGTGCCGGAGCGCTGGTCCACGGCGCGGTAGACCACGCCCATTCCGCCCCGGCCGAGCAGGGCCTCGACCTTGTACGAGCCAACGACCGTGCCGACGCGCGGGTCGGACGTGCTCACCCGGCCCCGTCCTCCGCTACTTCAGGGGTCCGAAGGCGACGTCGGCCCACAGCCGGTAGAGCTGCCGGTTGTTGGGATCCTCCCGCAGCGCCTCCACCGAGACCTTGACCCGGTCGTCGGTCCAGATGAACACGGCGTTCTGGCCGTCGCGGAAGCAGACCAGGCGTCCGATGTGGATCGTGGCGTCCCCGCGGTTCCGGACGTACTCGTTCTCCGCCTCCTCGGCAGAGTCGCAGAACCCGGTGCTGAAGGGAACGTTGAACTCGTTGACCCGGGAGTTGTAGTAGTCGGTCATCTTCCGGACGTCCTCGAAGAGGTCGTAGAACAACGTGGTCTGGTTGGACTCGCACACCAGGCTGGCCCGGGCCTCCGCGATGGCCTGCTCAGCCGACACCGCGCTGCACGACGCCCGGATCTCAGCAGGGACGCGGTTCAGGAGCTCGGTCTCCACCGCGGTGAAGGTGCCGTCGGTGCCATCCGTGCCGTCGGTTCCGTCGGCGCACGCCTCAGCGGTGAACGAGCCAGACGGCTCTTCCAGGGGCTCTCCGCCCGCAGCGGGCTCCGCGGTCCACGTGTAGCTCCCGGGAGGCACATCCGCGGTGCCGCCGGAGTCGCTGAACGACTGCGAGAACGCGCCGTCCGCGCCGGTGACCTCGACGGTCGCCGACCCCGGCGGGTTGATGGTCACGTTGATCGTGGTGCTCCCGGTGGCAGCGTCGCACAGCCCGGGCTCCACGGTCACCCCGGCCTGTGCTACGGGGCCGTCGGGGCCGTCACCACCGCCACCGCCCCCGTTCCCGCCGTTGTCGTCGCCGGACAGCAGGAAGTACGCCCCCACGGCCCCGCCACCCAGCACCACGACGATGAGCACGATCCACAGCCACATCAGGTTTGAGCCACCGCTGGGTGGGGTTGGAGGTGGAGTGGGAGGAGGAGCGCCGTACCCCGGGGGAGCGGTGGGGGTGCCCGGCGGCGTCGTCCCGCCGGGAGGAGTCGTCCCCCCCGTACCTCCCGGTGGCGGCGGAGGAGGAGGGGGAGGCGGCGCGCCGCCGGAACCTCCGGGGGGCGGCCACTGCCCGGGCGTGGTTGGTCTGTCTCCTGTGCTCATCGTGTCGGGCCCCTTCCTGGCTCGTTCGGGCGCCTTTGTAGCACACCCAAGCTACGGCAACCGGGCGGCCACTGCGGCGGCGACCTCGTCGGTGCTGGCCCGTCCACCCATGTCCGGCGTCAGGGTGCCCCCGTCCTCCAGTAGCTTCGCCACCGCCGCCTCCACGCGGTGGGCCCGGGAGTCCTCGGAGAGGTGACGAAGCATCATCGCGGACGACAGGATCATGGCCAGGGGATTGGCCACCCCTCGGCCGGCGATGTCGGGGGCGCTCCCGTGGACCGGCTCGAACACCGCGTACTCCCATCCCAGGTTGGCTCCCGGGGCCAGCCCCAGTCCTCCAACCAGCCCGGCACACAGGTCCGAGATGATGTCGCCGTACAGGTTCGGCAACAGCAGGACGTCCAGGGACTCCGGTTCCCACGCCAGCCACATGGCCAGCTCGTCGACCTGCAGCTCGCGAACCTCCACCTCCGGGTAGTCCCGAGCCACCTCGAGTGCGGTGGCCAGGAACACGCCGTCGGAGAACTTCATGATGTTGGCCTTGTGGCCCACGGTCACCACCTTCCGGCCGTGCCGCCGGGCATGCTCGAGGCCGAACCGGACCACCCGGCGAGTCCCGGTCACCGAGATCGGCTTGACCGTGATCCCGGCGTCCTCCGGGATGGTGATGCCAGACAGTCGGGCCAGCTCCTCGCGGAGCCGCCGGGTGTCGGGCGCTCCTCGCTCGAACTCGATCCCCGCGTACAGGTCCTCGGTGTTCTCCCGGATCACCACCAGGTTGACTCCCGGGTGCCGGGTGGGAACCCCGGGGAAGTGCCTGACCGGCCGGATCGCCGCGAACAGGTCGAGCTCCTGGCGAAGGGCCACGTTGACGCTGCGGAAGCCGGTCGCCACCGGGGTGGTGATGGGGCCCTTGATGGCCGTGCGAGAGGCCCGGATGGCCTCCAGGACGTGGTCCGGGAGTGGGGTTCCCTCGCGCTCCATCACCGCGGCCCCGGCCTCCTGGACGTCCCACTCGATCCGGGCCCCCGAGGCCTCGACCACTCGACGCATGGCCGTGGACACCTCGGGACCGATTCCGTCTCCGGGGATCAGCGTGACGCGATGGGCCACTCGCTCAGGCGGGAGCTAGGTGAGGCGGTCGAACAGGATGGCCCGCTTGACCTCCTGGATGGCCATGGTGACCTTGAT
>DAITPV010000278.1:0-3181 GCA_036833435.1 Actinomycetota bacterium
GGCGGAGGCCTTGCTCCGGATCCTTCGCCACGAGCCCACCCGGACCCGACTGCGGGCCGGGGCCGTTCGGAGGTCCCGCCGGTTCTCCAGCGACACCATGGTCCCCCGGTACGAGAGGCTCTACCGCCGGGTCCTGGACCCCGCAGGAGGCTGACGTGCGAGCACTGCCGGACCTGCTGGACTCCGACGACGGCCGGGCCATCCTGGAGACGAAGGGGGTGTTCACCTCCCCGGCTGCATTCGTCGACCACCTGATCCCACCCGTACGCAGCGGTCTGGTCGAGGCCGTTGCGGTGGACCCCACGCGACATCCGGTCTACGCCGCCCACCAGGCCAAGTCCGACTACGCGCCGTCGGTGGTGTCAAAGCTCTTCGCGGCACGGGACCTCCAGGCCGCCTACCCGCAGGTCGCCGTGGCCCTCCTGTGGCTGGACATGGATCGAGCCGGGTCCGATAAGTCCACGGCGTCGATCGCACTCCGAGGCCGTGGCGGAGCCGTCCAGGTCCGGCTGACATCCCGAAAGCACGACGACCGGGAGGTCAGGTTCGTTCCCGTCGACCCCGCGAACCTCGCGGAAGCCTGGCGGAAGATCGGGGCCTGGGCCCGGCAGCACGGCGCCACGACCGTCGAGCGCTGGGACCGGCTGGCCGCGGCCCTTGAGGAACGAGAGCCGGCGACCCTGGCCGAGGCGAACCTCGCATTGACCGCGTTCCTGGTTCGCGAGCATGTCGGCCTCGAGGCTCCATCGATCCTGGTCTCCGACCTTGAGCTCACCGCGAGCCTCGACGAGGTAGTTGAGCACATCGACGACGTGGTCACGGTGTTCAACGCAGCGATCGACACGCTGGTCGCCGCCGACGTGGACCCGCGAGTGCACCATCTTCGACCGGATTACCTTCCCCTCCACTACTCCTGTGATCGAGATGGACGGCGGTGCTCCCTGTCCCGCGAGCACCGAGGTCCCGATGTGTTCGCCGTGACCACCTGCGTGTGCGGGACCGAGTACCGGTTCCATCTAGGTTCGGCATCGATCGAGGAGCTCGCGGCCACGGGGCGATGGAGCCCCGACGTCACCCTCCCCATCTATCTCAACGACCTGGCCAGCGGAGTGGTGGCCGGTCAAAGCTCGGCGCTGTACGGCTTGGTCCTCAACGAGGTGGTAGAGAAAGTGCTGGGTGGCCGGCCGATCCCCATGCTGATCCCCGACCACCTGACCGAGGTGCTGGCGGAGGGCCCGGGTGGTCCCGGGCTTCTCCAGAACTACCTCACCGGGCCATGACCGAGGCACTGGACGTCCTGGCCATCGCCGCCCACCCCGACGATGCGGAGGTCGGGTGCGCCGGCGTGCTGATCATGGCCTCGGACGCGGGACTTCGGGCCGGCCTGGCGGACCTGACGGCAGGCGAACGGTCCACCCGCGGGACCGCCGAAGGGCGACGGGCGGAACGGGATCGCGCCACCCAGACCATGGGGTTGGCCGTGAGGCGGACACTGGAGCTTCCGGATGGAGCCCTCGGGACGGTCCCCGAGCATCGGGATCCCGTGGTGGAGCTCATTCGGGAGCTTCGCCCCGGGGTGGTCCTGGCTCCCTACCCGGAGGATCGACATCCGGACCATGCGGCGGCGGGAAGGCTCGCGAGAGAGGGGGCCTTCCTGGCCGGCGTTGCCAAGATCGGTGAGGGTGAGGCCCACCGCCCCGAGCACGTCTATCACTACATGGTCCACCACCCGTTCGAGCCGTCGTTCGTGATCGACGTGTCCGCGGTGTGGGAGCGGAAAGTGGCGGCCCTGAACGCATACGCGAGCCAGTTCGGTTCGGGAGGAGAAGTTGAGACCGAGCTGACCGGCGATGGGTTCCTGTCCATGGTCGAGGCGCGGGCCAGGTTCCATGGGGCGATGATCGGGGTGGAGCGCGGCGAGGCCTTCTCCTCCCCCGGTCCAGTCCCGCTCCCGTTCCTCCCGGGGTTCCATGATGCCGGTCCGACGCGCGGCGCCGGCTACCGGATGTTCCACTGAGGGACATGACGAAGCCAGCGAGCGTCGAGGAGCAGCTCCGGGAACAGACCGAGCATCTCCAGCCGCTCCTGGAGATCAGTCCCATCGCCATCGTGATCAGCGATCTCCAGATGAACGTGGTGGCCTGGAACCCCGCCGCGGAACGGCTATTCGGCCACACTGCGGAGGAGGCTATCGGACGCAACCTCGACGACCTGGTAGCCACCACCGAGGAGCTCCACACCGACGCCGTGGCGGTCACCGAACGAGCGGCGAAGGGTGAGGCCCGGGTCCACTCGATCACCCGGAGAACAAGGAAGGACGGAACCCTGGTCGACGTGGAGCTCCTTGCGACACACCTGGTGGTTGGGGGCAAGCCCGTGGGCTTCCTGGGCGTCTACCACGACATCACTGAGCTCCAACGGCAGAAGCAGTTCTACGAGGCCCTGCTGGAGATCAGCCCGACTGCGATCACCACCGTCGATCCGAACGCCATCCTGACGTCGTGGAACCCCGCGGCCGAGCGGCTGTTCGGCTACTCCCGCGAGGAGGCCATCGGCCGCAACGTCGACGATCTGGTAGCCAATCGGCCTGAGGTCAGGGACGAGGCCCAGCAAGGGAGCGATGAGGTGAAGGTCGGAGAGATCCGGCTCACCACCCGTCGCACTCGCAAGGATGGCTCGATGGTGGATGTCAGCGTGGTGGGAGGTCCCATCCACGTGGCCGGGGAGCTCGTGGGGGCCCACGCCTTCTACCACGACATCACGGAGCTCCAGGAGCAGAAGCGGTATTTCGAGTCGATCCTGGAGATCAGCCCGGCGGCCATCGTGGTGACCGACCTCGAATCCAACGTGGTCTCCTGGAACCCAGCCGCCGAACGGCTCTTCGGATACACCGGCGAGGAGGCGGACGGCCGCCCACTCGACGACCTGGTGGCCACCCGGCCAGACCTCCACGACGAGGCGGTCGGGTTCAGCCGCGCTGCGGCACGCGGAGAGCTGGTCCAGTCAGTCGCCCGCCGGACCCGCAAGGATGGCTCTCTGGTGGACGTGCTGATCGTCTCCGCCCCTGTGATCGTGGGCGAGAAGCGCACCGGCTTCCTGGCCATGTACCAGGACATCAGCGAGCTGCAGGAGCGCAAGCGCTACTTCGAGGCGCTGCTCGAGGTCAGCCCGACGGCCATCG
>DAITPV010000279.1:0-3181 GCA_036833435.1 Actinomycetota bacterium
CGAAGACCTTCTGCGATGCCCGGAGGGCGTCCGGGAGCGCGGTGATGACCGACGCCGCCACCACGGGTCCTTCGGGGAGTGGAGCGCACCGGACCTCCACGGCGTCCAGGGATGCCTTGCCGCACAGCCCGCAGGACGAGGAGACGTACGTGTTTCGCTGGAGCGCCTCCGGGTCCAGCGCTCGGGTGAGCCGGACCGTGACCACGTTGTACTCCTGTTCCTCCGGTGGGAGCTCGCAGTACGCCACCGTGGACACGTCGTCCCGGCCGTCGATCAATCCCTCGGTCAGCAGGAACCCCGCGGCAAGCTCGAAGTCGTGGCCCGGCGTTCGCATGGTCACCGCAACCTGGAGCGGCTCCTGGTTGGGGCCACCGGCGCGGATCTCCATGGGCTCCTCGGTGGCCAGGTGGTCGGGCCGCTCGAGGCTGGCACCGTCTCGGAACGCCAGCACCCTGGCACCGGTCGCGGTGCGGCGCATCGGCGGGGTGGCCCGGAGCATGGCGCTCATTGTTCCATCGCCTCGTTCAGGTCGGCGGGCTCGTCGAGGTCGGCGAACGCCTCGGGCCCGGCGACGTCTCCCCACATGCGAGGTCCGGCCCACTGCATCCCCGGCACGGCCTCCAGGAGCGCCTGCATCGATCGCTCGCCCGCGGCCACCAGCTTCGCGGCGAGCTCAAGCTCCGCCCCCGAGTATCTGGCGCACAGGGGCTGCGCTCGGCCCTCGACGAAAGGAACCACGCTCGATCCGCCGGGGAAGTCGGCCAGGAACCGCAGGAGTGCCGCGGTCACGTTGGGCATGTCCACCGCCAGGACGATGGCGGGACCTCGATGTCCTCGGGTGACCAGCGAGCGCCCGCCGGCGGCCATCGCGGCCAACGGCCCCTGCCCCGGAGGGTCCTCCGTGACGGCCGGGAGATCCGAATGACCCGGCCCCACCTCGAGGGCGGGCGAGCAAACCTCGGAAAGCACCGCGGCCGTCCGATCGACAAGCCGTTGACCGCCGATAACCAGGGTGGCCTTGTCCCGTCCCATGCGGCGGCTGGTCCCCCCCGTGAGGAGCAGCCCAGCCACGTTCGGCGATGCTCCCATCGCGCCAGTGTGCCACGCTGCGCCGATGAGCTGGCTGGAGGAGCTGGCGGCGGCCCTCGAGGTGGCGTCGCTGACCGACGCCGAGCAGCGGACGGTGCTGCGGCTGGCCCGGGAGGTCGCGCACCGGACGGAGCGGATCAACGCCCCGCTGGCCACGTACCTGGCGGGGCGGTTCGCCGCCGCAGCCGAGGGTCAGGATCCCGCTGGAGAGGCTCTGCGGCGGGCCGAGGCGATCCTCCCTCCAGCCGCGGCCACCTGAGCACGCCCGCCGTCGGAGCGGGGCCTATCATCGGTGCCGTGATCATGCGTGCCGCCGTGCTCACCGTGAGCGACGGCGTCTCCGAGGGGGTCCGGGAGGACACCGCGGGCCAGGCCGTGCAGGAGGCCCTGGCCGGTGCGGGGTTCGAGGTGGTTCGCCGCGAGGTGGTTCCCGACGACCGGGAGAGCATCTCCTCGGCGATCCGGTCCCTGGCCCAGGCGGCCGGGCTGGTGGTGACCACGGGAGGTACGGGGCTCGGCCCTCGTGACGTGACCCCGGAGGCCACCCGGGCGGTCGTCGACCGGGAGGTGCCCGGCCTGGCCGAGGCGATGCGGGCCGCCGGGCGAACGTCGACGCCAATGGCCGATCTGTCCCGAGGGATGGCCGGTGCCCTGGGCGGCACCCTGGTGGTGAACCTGCCGGGGAGCGCCCGCGGCGCGGCCGAGAGCCTGGAAGCGGTGCTCTCCACCCTTCCCCACGCGGTGGGTCTTCTGGCCGGGGAGACCCTCCATGGTCCGGCCCCTGAAGCCCCCACCAACGTCACCGCGGACCTGGGCCGGAGGATCGAACGTGGCGAGGAGGTCGTGCTGGCCACTGCGGTCCGGGTGCACGGGTCGCCGCCCTGTGAGCCGGGTCACAAGCTCCTCGTGGGGAAGGACGGTCCGCTCGGGGGAACGCTCGGCTGTGCGGAGTTCGATCACGCGGCCACGACGGACGCACCCGGGATCCTGGCCTCCGGCGAGCCGGCACTCCGGACGTACGACCACGACCTCGGCTCCGTCGACGTCTACCTCGAGCCGTACGGTCCTCGTCGCCTGCTGGTCGTCCTCGGCGCCACCCCGGTGGCCATCTGGCTGCTCCGATGGGGGACCGACCTGGGATACGACACCGCGCTGGTTGAGCCGAGGGCCGAGCGGATCACGCCCGAGCACAAGGAAGCCGCGGGGATGGTGGCCGGGTCTCCAGACGAGCTGCCGACCGCGCCGGCCGTCGACGCCGTGCACACCGATCACGATGCGCCGGCCGTTCCTGAGCACCTCGCCGCGCTCGTCCGTGGCGGCGCTCGATTCGTGGGGCTGATGGGGAGCCGCCGCCACGCGAGCGGTCACCTGAACGACATCGCTGCGCTCGGTGTGAACACCGGCCGGATCCACACGCCCGTCGGTCTGGATGTTGGGTCCCGGACGCCTCAGGAGATCGCTTTGTCGATCCTGGCCGGGCTGCTGGCCGCGCGCACCGGCCATGACGGGGGCTGGCTCGACCGTCCCGAAGGCACTCCGTGAACGTCCGGGTTCGGTACTTCGGCGGGCTGGCCGAGCGGATCGGCCACCGGGAGGAGACGCTCCGCCTCCCGGACGGCGCCAGCAGCCACGATGCCTTCCGCGCGGTGTGCGACCGGCACGCCGGCGCCAACGACTGGCTGGCTCGCTCCAACGTCGTGGTCAACCGGCAGATCGTCGATGGTCCCGACCATCCGCTCGACGACGGCGACGAGGTGGCTCTCCTGCCCCCGGTCTCGGGAGGCGGAGCGGCGATCCACGTCGCTGTGGGAGCCCGGCCTTCGGTTGAGGAAGCTCTCGCCGCGGTGGCCTCTTCGGAATCGGGAGGGACCGTGGTGTTCGTCGGCACCGTCCGGGCCGACGGCGGCTCGGTGCAGCGGCTGGACTACGACGCGTATCGGGAGATGGCCGAGCCGGTGCTCCGGCGGATCGCCGAGGAAGCCGTGGAGCGGTGGACACTCGGCGGCGTGGCCATCGTCCACGGGCTCGGCGAGCTGTCGGTCGGAGAGACAACGTTCGTGGCGGCGTGCTCGGCGCCCCACCGGCGGGAAGC
>DAITPV010000280.1:0-3180 GCA_036833435.1 Actinomycetota bacterium
GCCGGCGCGCAGGGCGCCTCGGTGGGAGGCGGAGCGGTGGCGCCGCCACTCGATGAGTCCACGCCCACGCAGCTGGCCGAGGGTCCCCGCATCGGTCCTGGGGTCATGCCGGTGTTCGACGAGCGGGTGATCGACGAGGGGGACATGAACTCCCTGGTTCGCTACGTCGTCTCGCTTCGGAGCGGTCAGGACCGGGGAGGGCTGAGCCTCGGGCGAGTTGGCACCGTGACCGAGGGACTGGTCGGCTGGCTGTTCGGCCTGGGGGTGCTCGTGCTGGTGATCCGGATGACGGGCACACGAACGTGAGGGGGCCGGAGGGCCGAGTGGCCGTGGCGTTCGCGTTGTCGATCGCGGCGGGGCTGGCGGTCACCGTGGTGTACGCGTTCGGTGGGCAGCCACAGCTCGAGGGGGTGCTCCTGGCCGTGGCCCTGGGCGGCCTGGGGGCGGGACTGATCCTGTGGGGGAAGCGGCTGATCGGGGAGGGACCGCTCACCGAGGAGCGGGACCGCGGTCCTTCGCCCGAGACCGAGCGCGACGCGGCGGAGGGAGCCATCGCCCGTGGGGGAGAGGAGATCGGGCGGCGTCGGTTCCTGACGCGGTTGTTGTTCGGCGCCCTGGGAGCGCTGGGGCTCGCGGCGCTGTTCCCCATCCGGTCACTGGGCCCCAGCCCGGGAAGAACCCTGTTCCGGACCCGCTGGACCCCGGGCGCTCGCCTGGTCAACGAGGACGGGGTCCCGGTCACCGCTGCCGACCTTCAGGTGGGGTCGGTCATCACGGTGTTCCCCGAGGGCCACGTGGGAGCGGCCGACTCCCAGACCGTGTTGATCCGGGTGGAGCCCGCGCTCCTGCGGCTCCCGCCGGACCGTCTGGCGGAGGCGCCCGACGGCCACGTGGCGTACTCGAAGGTGTGCACCCACGCCGGCTGTCCGGTGGGTCTGTACCAGGCGGAGACCCACCTCCTCCTGTGCCCCTGCCACCAGTCGACGTTCGACGTCCTGGACGGCGCCGTGCCGGTGTTCGGCCCCGCCGCCCGTCCGCTGCCCCAGCTCCCGGTGGAGATTGACGGTGACGGGTTCCTCCGGGCCCGGGGTGACTTCCCGGAACCCATTGGGCCCGGCTACTGGGACCGGCCGGGGTGACGACGCCTTGATGCGCGGGATGGTCCGCTGGCTGGACGACCGGCTGGGCGCTGCGTCCTTCGCCCGACGATCGCTCCGAAAGGTCTTCCCGGACCACTGGTCGTTCATGCTCGGCGAGATCGCTCTGTACTGCTTCCTGATCCTGGTGCTCACCGGGACGTTCCTGTCCTTCTTCTTCGTGGCCTCGGGGCGAGAGGTGGTCTACGACGGCCCGTACGAGGCGCTTCGGGGCACGGAGATGTCGGCGGCGTACGAGTCGGTGCTCCGGTTGTCGCTCGAGGTCCGGGCGGGGCTGGTGATGCGCCAGATCCATCACTGGGCCGCGGTGGTGATGGTGGCCGCGGTGGTCCTCCACCTCTTGCGAGTGTTCTTCACCGGAGCGTTTCGCCGTCCGCGGGAGATCAACTGGATCCTGGGGGTCACCCTGCTCCTGCTGGTCTTGGGGGCGGGGTTCACCGGCTACTCGCTCCCCGACGACCTCCTGTCCGGAACGGGCCTTCGGATCGCTTACTCGGTGCTGCTGTCGATCCCGTTCGTGGGGACGTGGATCGCGTTCCTGGTGTTCGGCGGCGAGTTCCCCACGGCCGAGATCATCAGCCGTCTCCACGTGCTGCATATCATGATCATCCCCGCGCTGATCGCCGCCGTGCTCACCGTCCACCTGGCTCTGGTGTGGCACCAGAAGCACACCCAGTTCCCGGGGCCCGGCCGAACCGAGGACAACGTGGTGGGCTCGCCGCTGTGGCCCACCTACATGCTCAAGGGGACCGGTCTGGCGTTCGTGGTCTTCGGGGTCCTGGCGCTGATGGCCGGGGTGTTCCAGATCAACCCCGTGTGGCTGTACGGGCCGTTCGATCCCAGCACGGTGAGCTCGCCGGCCCAGCCCGACTGGTACCTGGGGTGGCTGGACGGATCGTTGCGGTTGTTCCCCGGATGGGACCTCGAGGTGTTCGGCCACACCATCTCGGAGGTGTTCTGGCCGGGGGTGGTGATGCCCGGGGTGTTCTTCGGGCTGATGTTCGCCTGGCCGTTCATCGAGCGGCGGCTCACCGGTGATCGGGAAGCCCACAATCTGCTCGATCGGCCGCGCGACGCACCCCTGCGCGCCGGCGTGGGAGCGGGAGCCCTCACGTTCGCGGCGGTCCTCACGCTCACCGGCTCGAACGACGTCCTGGGACCGTTCTTCGGGGTCACCGCCGAGGACCTCACCCGGCTGTTCCGGGTGCTGGTGATCGTCCTGCCCCCGGTGGCCGGCTACGTGACCTACCGGGTGTGCCGGAGCCTGACCGGCCGCGAGGTCCATCCGATCCGAGATCCCCGCCGGGTCTCGATCCGCCGCACCGAGACGGGCGGGTTCGAGGAGGAGGAGGAGTGACCGGGGCACTCCTGGTGGTGGCCGGAGCCCTGTACCTGGTGGGCGTGCGGCGGTACGACCGCTCGGGCAGGCCGTTCCCCCGGGCGAGTGTGGCGTCCTTCGCGGCGGGGGTCGTCGTCATGGCGGCGGCGCTTGTGGGACCGATCGACCGGCTGGCGGCGGAACGGTTCTCCTGGCACATGGTCCAGCACCTGGCGATCCTGTTCGTGGGCTGCCCGCTCATTCTGCTGGGCCGTCCGGTGCTCCTGATGAGGAAAGCGGGGCCACCACGGGTCCGGCGCGCGGTGACCGTGATCCTCCGCTCGGCTCGGATCCTCACGCACCCGGTGACCGGGTGGCTGGCCCTGGCGGTGGCGCTGTGGGTCACGCACTTCACCTCGCTGTACCAGGGGGCGCTGGCCTCTCCGGGGATCCACGTCCTGGAGCACGCGCTGTACGTGGCGGCCGGGCTGCTGTTCTGGACGCCGGTGGTGGCGGCGGAGCCATCGCCCCACCGCCTGGGACACGGGGGCCGGCTCCTGTACCTGTTCCTGGCGGCGCCGGCCGGCGCCCTGGTGGCATCGACCTTGATCCAGGCCCAGCGGGTCCTGTATCCGGGGTACGCGGGCCCCGGCGCCCTGGCCGACCAGCGCGATGCCGCGGCGATCATGTGGATCGGGGAGGGGC
>DAITPV010000281.1:0-3178 GCA_036833435.1 Actinomycetota bacterium
CGCGTACGCCGGGGGCGCCGGGATCGGCGGCGGTTGAGCGGCGGCGGGAGGTGGAGTGAAGGCGGGTGGACCGGCCGGAGCCTCGACCGGTGGCTGAGGAAGAGTATCGGGCGCGGGAGTGGTGACCGGGGGCGGGGTCTCCCGGATCACGGTGGCCTGTTCCGCGACCTCCACCTCAACCTTCAGGTTCGTCTGGCCCACCCGGATCAGGTCCCCCGAGGAAAGTTGGGTCACGACCTGGACCCGCTGGTCGTTCACGAACGTGCCGTTGGCCGAGCCGAGATCCTCGATCTCCAGCCCCCCCGGCGCCGACCGGATCGCCGCGTGGCGCCGGGAGACCTCGGTGTCGTGGCTGAGGAACTCACTGGAGGCCCGGCCCAGGATGGCCTCGCCCTCCCCGAGCTCGATCCGCTCACCCGTATGGGGCCCGTCCCTGACCACGATGGCTGCCACGGGATGGCACGCTAGCCGAGGGTTCGGCGTCGGGTCAAGGATGTGGTGACAGGGGACGGATCACTGCCCGCGGGTCAGCCGTGAGCCGGCCGCGAGGGCCAGGATCAGTACCGCGGCGGACAGGATCGCGCCGACCACTCCGAGCCATCCGAAGAACTGGAGGGTCGCGTCGTCCGATCGGCTGTAGTAGTAGATGGCATTGATCGCCGGGCCCACAACACCCGACGCCCCTCCAAGGATCACCAGCAACCGTCCACGGTCCTGTCCTCGAAGCAAGGCGATCCCTCCAGCCACAGCGAGCGCCGCGGCGACGATCGTCACGATCAGATCCGCGCCCTCGACGATCCACGCGGCGCTCGTATCCGGCTCGCCTTGGATCATGTAGACGAGGACGTTGATCGCCCAGATGACGCCGAGGAGCGCTGCCAGGAACGCGAGCCAGGCCACCGTCACGCCGATGCCCGACGCCCCGGCCTGGGCCGCACCTGCGAGGGGCTGAGCCGCACCGGGAGCCTGGGCCCCAGGCTGAGGGGTGAACGTCGGCGCGGTTGCCGAAGCCTCCACCGCTTCGATCTCTACCTCCAGCGATGTCCGGCCCAGCCGGACCACGTCACCGGAGGACAGCGAGGTCGGCCCCTGGATCCGCCGGTCGTTGACGAACGTCCCGTTGGCCGATCCGAGGTCCTCGATCTCCACTCCGCCGGCCGCTCTTCGGAGCGAAGCGTGCCGTCGCGAGACCTCGTCGTCGTGGCTGAGGAACTCGCTGGTCCGGCCCAGGAGGGTCTCCCCATCACCGAGCTCGATCCTTCCCCCGGCGCCAGGACCGTCCTTGACCACGATGGCGGGCACGCGTGAACGCTAGCCGAGGGTCTGACGCTGGGTCAAGGATGCGGTCCTATACTTCGACCGACGCGAGAGTGGCGGAATCCGGCAGACGCGCCGGACTTAGGATCCGGTGCCCGAAAGGGCGTGGGGGTTCAAATCCCCCCTCTCGCACGGTCAGTCACCGAAGACGTGGAACAGGACCCGGCGTTCCTTCGGCTCGTCGAGCTCCACCAGCAACAGCCGCTGCCACGTCCCGAAGGCGGGCTCGCCGCCGATCACCGGGATGGCGTGCGAGGAACCTCCCAGCAGCATGGCCGCGACGTGAGAGCGTCCGTTGGCACGCTCGTGCGCTTCCTGGAGGTTCTGGGTCCGCCGTTCGAGATCGTCGTGCGCGTAGTAGACGCTCCCTGGGATCAGCTCATCGATCCGCCGACGGAGATCCTCGAGGGCCCCTTCCTCCCATTCGTTGATGACCAGGACGCAGGTGGTGTGGGCACAGAAGGCCACCGCGCACCCCTCGGTCACTCCCGCGTCCTTGATGGCCCGGCGGAGGTCGTCGGTGAGGTCCAGGATGTCCAACCTCCGGTCCGGGGTGAACGAGAACTCCGTAGCCCGGGATTTCATGGAATCACCGTCTGGCACGCGGGGGCGATACTCCCTTCGGGGTACAGCCGGGACAAGAGCTCAGCCGCCCGCGCCCTCCCGATGCTCCATTCGGCCCACCCGTCGGGTCCCTCCAGCGTGGGGCGACCGGTCAGCGGATCCGTCAACACACAGGCGCGGGTCGGGGCGGGAAGCTCGGCCAGCGCGGGGACGGCATCCTCCCCGAGGGTTGAGAGGAACGCGACGTCGATCTGTCCGGTCTCCTGGAAGCGTTGCACGTTCTTCGACGCCACCAGAGCCTCCGGATCGAGAAGGGTAAATGTGAGCAGCGCCAGACCTGTGAAGGCGATGGCCGCTCGCGGGAGCCAGTGTGCTCGCATCCTGATCCCCGCCAGGAGCACCAGAACCAGCAGCCCGCCGAGCCACAGGACGGTGGCGTGCACCGAGATCCGCAGCTGCGTGAACCCGAAGGCATCCTCGTACACCATGAGCCGGCGAAGCGCGGAGACCAGGACGACCAGCGTGAGCACGCACAGAACGCCGAGGAGGACCTGGAGCAGGATGTCCCGCGGCTCTCGACGGCGGGCCCAGCGGACCGCCGCCGCCACCACGAGCAGGGTCAGCATGGCGACCGCAACGAGCTGGAAGAACCCCTGCCGCGCGTACTCGGCGTACGAAAGACCGGCGGTGTCTAGCACGTACTCCTGGCCCCCGAAGAGCGCCGTCAGCTGCACGATCAGGAACGACGCGAAGAGCAGGTTCAACGCTCCCAGAGCGATGCCCCACTCCGTTCTGCTGAGGCCGCGGGTCGCTGCGGCCGGGCCCGAGTCGGGCCAGGGACCGGCCAGCGTGAGCGCAGAGGCCAGGATCAGCACGGCGGCGAACACGACGATCCGAGGGACCAGGTCCGCGAGATCCATCTCCGGGAGCACCGCATCACCGACCAGGCGAGCGAAGACTTCGTCT
This sequence comes from Actinomycetota bacterium, assembly GCA_036833435.1. Taxonomy (GTDB): domain Bacteria; phylum Actinomycetota; class UBA4738; order UBA4738; family CALAEC01; genus DAITPV01. The sequence continues at coordinate 2,848 of DAITPV010000281.1, forward strand.
GCGGAAGCGAACAGCGCTCCAAACACCAGGAGCAAACCGATGGCCAGGACGATCCCGCGGACAACCTCGGGGATCCGGCGGAGCCCTCCCGATACGATCCCCCGGCCCACGAACGGGATGGCCTGGACCGCTTTCACGGTCACCACCACCGGGGCTTGAAGGAGATCCCACCACCGTCCCCGGCCGGCGACGGCCAGTGCGGCGACCAGCAGCGCGAACAGGATGTCCACACCAACTACCCATGGCGCCGCTCGGACCGCCGCCATCGAGATGAGCGCGACGCTGAGGGCGCCCCACAAGAGGGTCGGCAGGTCGAGGCGGCGCGCTACAC
>DAITPV010000282.1:0-3160 GCA_036833435.1 Actinomycetota bacterium
TGTGCGGAATCGTCGGCTATGTCGGGTCTGACGAGGCGCTCCCGATCATCCTCGAAGGCCTCCATCGCCTGGAATATCGGGGCTATGACTCTGCGGGCGTCGCAGTGCTGAACGGCCAGCTGGACGTGGTCAAGCGGGCCGGGAAGCTCGAGATGCTCGAGAAGGAGCTGGCCGAGAACGGCTCGCCCACGGGGGGAGTGGGCATGGGCCACACCCGGTGGGCCACCCACGGCCAGCCCACGGATAGCAACGCCCACCCTCATGTCGACTGTCATGGGCGCATCGCGGTCATCCACAACGGCATCATCGAGAACTTCCACGAGCTCCGGGATCAGCTGGAGGCCCGGGGGCACGCTTTCACCTCGGATACCGACACAGAGTGCATCGCCCACCTCATCGAGGAGCGGTTCGACGGAGACCTCCCCGCGGCGGTTCGCGACGCCGTGGGGCAGCTCGAGGGCGCGTACGCCCTGGTGGTCCTGACCGCCGATGACCCCGAGGTCATCGTGGGGGTCCGGGTCTCCTCCCCGATGCTGGTGGGTCTGGGGGACGGGGAGAATCTCCTGGCCTCGGACGCGCCGGCCCTGCTGACCCGCACCCGCACGATCGTCGCTCTGGCCGAGGAACAGATCGCCGAGATCCGCAAGGACGGCGTGAGGATCACCGACTTCCAGGGCCAGGAGGTCGCCGTGGAGCCCCTGGAGGACCAGTGGGACCTTCGGACCGCGGAGAAGGGCGGCTACGAGGATTTCATGCTGAAGGAGATCCACGAGCAGCCCATGGCCATCCGGGACACCATCCGGGGCCGGACCCGGGGCGGCGTTCACCGGCTCGACGAGCTTCGGATGAGTGAGGAAGAGATCCGCGCGGTGGACAAGGTGTTCGTGGTGGCCTGCGGGACCGCGTTCCATTCCGGCCTGGTGGCCAAGTACGCCATCGAGCACTGGACCAGGCTGCCCGTCGAGATCGAGATCGCCAGCGAGTTCAGGTACCGCGATCCCGTGCTCGACCGGAACACCCTGACGCTCGCGGTGTCCCAGTCCGGGGAGACCATCGACACCCTGGAAGCTCTCCGCCACGCCAAGGAGCAGGAGTCGCGGGTCCTGGCCATCACCAACACCGTCGGCTCGTCGGTGGCCCGCGAGGCCGACGCGGTGATGTACACGCATGCCGGGCCGGAGATCGGCGTGGCCGCCACGAAGACGTTCGCCACCCAGATGGTGGCCCTCGACCTCTTGGCGCTGTACCTGGCGCAGATCCGAAAGACCATGTTCCCGGAGGAGATCGGGACCGCGGTCGAGGACATGCTGGAGCTGCCGTCGAAGGTACGCCAGGCGCTGGCCCTCGGCGATCAGGTTCGGGAGCTGGCCGAGCGATACCACACGGCGTCGGACTTCCTGTACATCGGTCGCCACACCGGCTACCCGTCCGCGCTGGAAGGCGCCCTGAAGCTCAAGGAGATCTCGTACATCCACGCGGAGGGATATCCGGCCGGAGAGCTCAAGCACGGACCGATCGCCCTGGTGGAGCCCGGGGTGCCGGTGGTGGCGGTGGCCACCGAATGCCACGTGTACCCCAAGGTCCTGTCGAACATCCAGGAGGTCAAGGCCCGGGGCGCCGACGTCATCGCCGTGGCCACCGAAGGCAACACGGAGATCGGCCGGTATGCCGACCATGTCATCGAGGTCCCCCGTACCCAGGAGCTGCTTTCCCCGGTGGTGGTGTCGGTACCGCTTCAGCTCCTGGCGTACCACGTCGCCAAGCTCCGGGGCTGCGACGTCGACCAGCCGAGGAACCTGGCCAAGTCCGTCACCGTGGAGTAGTGACCGGTGCGCATCGTCGGCATCGGCGTGGATGTGGTGGAGATCGGTCGGGTGGAGCGGCTCCTCGAGCGCCATCCGCGGTTCCGGGAGCGGGTGTTCACCCCCGACGAGGTGTCCTACTGCGAGACGAAGGCCGCGCCGGCGACGTCGTACGCCGCACGATGGGCGGCCAGGGAGGCAACCATCAAGGCGCTGGGCGGAGTCCGTGGCCTGAAGTGGCAGGACATCAGCGTGGCCCGGGCAAAAAGTGGGGCACCCAGCCTGGCCCTCGCCGGGTCGGCGAAGGTCCGGGCCGACCAGCTGGGCGTCGCCGAGATCCTGGTGTCGTTCTCTCACGAGCGATCCATGGCCACCGCCTTCTGCGTGGCTGTGAGCTCGGCCTGAGCCGATGCAGCCCGTCCTGACCGCCGCCGAGACCCGGACCCTGGACCGGGAGACCGAGGCCCGGGGCACCCCGGTGGCCCTGCTGATGGAGCGGGCCGGTCGTTCGGTGGCCCGTACGGCCGCCGAGCTGGCCGGGGGAACGTACGGACGTCGCGCGGTGGTCGTGGCGGGGAAGGGCAACAACGGCGGCGACGGGCTGGTAGCCGCCCGGCACCTGGCCGGGTGGGGAACCAAGCCCACCGTCGTGCTCGTGGCCGAGCCCACCGCCGAGCCGGCTGCGGAGAACCTCGAGCGTCTCCGGCGGGCAGGGGTCCGGTGCATCCCGTTCACCGAAGAGGCGCTGGCGCGAGAGGTGAGCCGGGCCGACGTGGCCATCGATGCCATCTTCGGCATCGGGTTTCGCGGCCTGCCGGAAGGGCCGCATGCTGCGGCCATCGCCACGCTGAACGGCTCCGCGCTCCCGCTGGTGGCCATCGATGTGCCTTCGGGCGTCGAGGGAGACACGGGGGCGGTGCGGGGCGAGGCGGTGATGGCCGACGTCACCGTGACCTTCGGTGCTCACAAGGTCGGCACCCTGTTCCCTCCCGGGTCCGAGCATGCCGGCGTGGTCCAGGTCGTGGACGTCGGCTTCCCGCCCGACTTGCTTCGGACCGAGATCTCGTTGTTCGAAGCCACGGATGTGGCGACGCTGCTGGCTCCCCGGCCCGCCGACGCTCACAAGCGGAGCGCCGGGGTGGTCCTGGTGGTGGCCGGCTCGCGGACCATGACCGGAGCTCCCGGCCTGGTCGCCCGGGCCGCATACCGGACGGGCGCCGGGCTGGTGACCGTCGCCGTCCCCCAGGGGATCCTCCCGGTGGTGCAGTCGGGGATCCTGGAGTCCACGTTCCTGCCCCTGCCGGAAGACTCCGAAGGTTCGATCGCCGACAGCGCCTGGGACGCGGTGGCAGAGCGGC
>DAITPV010000283.1:0-3116 GCA_036833435.1 Actinomycetota bacterium
GCTTGGCTCCGGCTCCTCGACGACCCCGGACGGAACATCCACCTGGCCCGCCTGCTGATGGGTCCCCGGTGGCGGATCGGTTACCGGGACCTGGTGGCCCTGGCCCGGTGGTCGTCCCGGCAGACCCGGGCCCTGGCCGAGGCGCTCCCGACCGAGGAGGACATGCCCGGGGACGTGGTGTTCGCCTTGCTCGAGGCCCTCGACCACCTGGACGACCCGGACATGGAGAACCTGTCGGAGGAGGCCCGGCCCCGGCTCCGGGAGTTCCGGTCCCTGCTCGGCGACCTCCGGGAGGCGGCCAAGGGCTCGCTCGGCGACCTGGTGGGGGAGATCGTGGAGCGCACCGGAGTGCTCCGGGAGCTGGAGGCCTCCGACAACCCGTCGGCTCCCGGGGCCAGGCGCAACCTCCTCAACCTGATCCAGCACGTGTCGTCGTTCTCCCCGGTGGCAGGAGAGGCGTCGCTGTCGACGCTGGTCTCTTATCTGGACATCGCCGAGGAGACCGGCGACGAGATCGAGCCCGCCCAGCCCTCGGAGGACGACACCGTCAAGCTGCTCACGATCCACAAGGCCAAGGGCCTGGAGTGGCCGGTGGTGTTCGTCCCTGGCCTGTCGGAGCATCAGCGGTACCCGACCTCCAGCATCTTCCCGGACATCAGCCGCCAACCGAACCCCCTGACCCAGCCGGCCACGCTGCCGTTCGAGCTTCGCGGGGACCGCGACGTGCTTCCCCGGTACGAGGGAGACATCAAGGCCTTCCGAAGCGAGCTCCGGCTTCGAGGCGAGGAGGAAGAGCGCCGGCTGTGCTACGTGGCCCTCACCCGGGCCCAGGAGCTCCTGGTGGTCTCGGCGTCGCACTGGTACGAGGGGCCGTCCGAACCGCACGCTCCGGGGCGGTTCATCGACGAGATCGCCAGCCGCCCGTCCTGCGAGGTGCGGGTGAAGGCTGAGCCGCCCAAGGAGAATCCCTTCGTGGAGCTTCGGCGGCTCCGAGCCGGAGCATGGCCGCGTCCAGCCCGTCCCGACGACACCGACGAGGTGTTCCCGGAGGGGTGGCACCGGGCCGCCGTGGACGCCGCCGAGGATCCATCCACGGTGGAGTGGCGACTGCTCCAGCTAAAACCGGATGAGGAGAAGGTCTACCGCGCCCGGTTGACTCAGGACCTCGAGCGGGCGGAGCTCATCAAGGAGCGCACCGGCGGGGTCCCGCCGCTGCCCACGCCGACGTCGCTGTCGGTGTCGGGCGTGATCGACTATCTGAAGTGCCCGAAGCTGTTCTTCTGGTCCCAGGTCCGCCCGCTCCCACGCCGGCCGAGCAAGGCGGCGCGACTGGGGAGCGACGTGCACCGATGGATCGAGCTCCAGGGCCGGGGCCAGGCCACGCTGCTAGACGTCGACGATTTCCCGGACCTGTCCACCGAGGAACGCTTGGCCGATCCCCCCAAGGTCGAGCAGCTGAAGGAGGCCTTCCGCAAGAGCCGGTTCGCGGACGTGGTGCCGCTGTACACCGAGCGCCCGTTCATCCTGTATCTCGACGGGATGGTGGTCGGAGGCCGCATCGACGCGGTGTTCGGCGAGCCGGACGGGCCGTGGGAGGTGGTCGACTACAAGACGGGGCGGGTGCCGTCAGAAGACGACCCGCTGCTGGGCCTGCAGCTCGACCTGTACGCCCTGGCTTGTGCGGAGGTGTGGGCCAAGAAGCCCGAGGACCTGAAGCTCACGTACTTCTACCTTTCCGAGGGCGTGGAACGAACCCGCACCGCAGGTGACCCAGAGGAGACTCGACAGAGGGTAAAGGCTGCGTTGGCCGGGATCGCCGCAGAGCAGTTCGACGCCTCACCCGGCTCACAGTGCCACTGGTGCGACTTCCTGTCCTTCTGCGCCCCGGGTCAGAACTTCGTCGCTAAGGGGAACTAGGCGTTCTCGGCCCTCGGCCGTGCACCTACCGCGAGCGCTACTCGGGTCAGATCCCCCCGGATCTCCCCATGAGCACGATCGTTGCTGTCTCTCAGCTGGGTCAAGTCTGACCGTAGCGCGTCGTGGGCCCGCTCGTTGCTCTCCTCCATTCGATCCATTCGTCTTTCCAATGAGTCCAATCGGCCCTTCGTGTACCAGATCACGAGGAAGCCGACGATCCCCATCACCGCGGCGTCTACGATGCTTCCGACAAGGTTCATCGTTCGAACGATCCTTTCGGGGGAGGATCGGTGCTGAGACCAAGGCTAGCACCCCCACCGACAGTCGGGGGCGGTGAGCCGCCGCACAACCCGCTACCAGGCCTGTGGGTTCTGCCGCCTGGCCTGTTCAATGACGTCGGGGGGTGCCACTTCCGCCACGGCGTCGTATCTCGCCTGCACGGTGGCCACCCGATCCTGCATGTCACTGACCTGTTGCTGCATGCGGGTGGCTAGCTCCGTCGCGCGGGCGGCCTGCTCCTGAGCCGCTTCCGTCCCAGCCGAGCCCGCGGCCTGACCCGCGACAGCGCCGGCCAGCGTCCCGAGCACGGTGAAGAAAGGTCCCAGAATGGCGGGCAGGAGCTCGCCGACGCTGTCGGCGTTCTGAAAGACAACAACCACGACGACGAACCCGGCCACAGCGGCAAGGATTGCAGCGACTGATACACCCACGGGTCGAGACATCCTTGATCCCCCCTCGCGACGCTTGCTCGAGCTGAATCCCCAGGTACGCTAGCAGTCAGATGGATTCGGTTTCACCTTGACCATCGAGCTCCGCGTTCACGGTGTCGGCGGCACCCCACCCCATGACCTCTTGGGCGAGGCCGCGCCCACGGACATCGTCCGGGTCGGTGGTGACGGCAAGAGCGCCTTCTACGCTCGGGTAAGGGATCCGTCTCGCAAAAAGGGCGGCCGCGACGTCGAGGGCTACGCCTGGGGCCTGCTCACCTCCAGCGGCTTGCTTCAGCCTCTCTGGATCCTGCTCCTGCCGTTCACGCTTCTGAATGTGGCGGGATGGATGCTCCCCGCCCGGGGCCGGGCCCGAGGACGCGTTTTCCTCTGGAGCTTGGCCAGGGTTCTGGTCTTCCTTCTCGGTCTCTCGCTCACCGCCGACTACGTCTTCGGCCTCTCGGTGATCCTGACCCGCGTGGTGTTCTACGA
>DAITPV010000284.1:0-3105 GCA_036833435.1 Actinomycetota bacterium
CCCAGTGACGGGCAGGTGGCCGAGACCGCGCGACGCGCGGTGGCCTCCTAGAGCCCGGCCGCTTCCCGAAGCTCCTGCAGCGACGGCGAGACCGTGTACGTCGGTCCCACCTGCTCCTCCAGCGCCTCCACCGTCTTGAATCCCGACCCGGTCACGTAGGCCACCACCACCTCGTCCGCACCGATGGCCCCGGACTCCCGGAGGCGCCGGAGGCACCCGATGGTGACCCCTCCGGCCGTCTCCGCGAACAGCCCCTCGGTCTCCGCCAGCAGGCGCATGGCCGACACGATCTCCTCGTCGCTCACGTCCTCGATGAGCCCGCCGGTCTCCCGGGCCACCCGAACGGCGAGGTACCCGTCGGCGGGGTTCCCGATGGCCAGGGACTTGGCCACCGTCTCCGGCTTCACCGGGCGAACGTCGTCGGTTCCGGCCTTGAACGCGGTAGCCACCGGCGAGCACCCCGTGGCCTGAGCGCCGGAGATGCGCACCTGCCGGCCGTCCACCAGTCCGACCTCGGTGAGCTGGCCGAAAGCTCGGTGGATCTTGGTCAGCAGAGCTCCGGAGGCGATGGGCACGACCACGTGATCGGGAAGCCTCCAGCCGAGCTGCTCGGCGGTCTCGAACCCCAGGGTCTTCGAGCCCTCCGCGTAGTACGGGCGGAGGTTCACGTTCACGAAGGCCCAGGGCAGGACCTCCGCCGCCTCCGAGCACAGCCGGTTGACGTCGTCGTACGTGCCCTTGACCGCCACCACTGTGGCCCCGAACGCCGCGGTGGCCACGATCTTGGCTCGCTCGAGATCCCACGGCAGGAACACGTACGAAGTCATCCCCGCGGCGGCAGCGTGCGCCGCTGTGGCGTTCGCCAGGTTCCCCGTCGACGCACAGCCGACGACGTCGAATCCGAACGACCGGGCGACGCTCACCGCGACCGAGACGACCCGGTCCTTGAAGGAGGCCGTGGGATTCCGGGTGTCGTCCTTGAGCCACAGCTCCCGGATCCCCAGCGCATCCCCCAGTCTGTGAGCCCTGCGCAGCGGCGTGAACCCCGCACCGAGGTCGATCGGGTCGGAGATGCCTGGGAGGAGCTCACGGTACCGCCACAGGGTTGGTGGCCCTTCCTCGATGTCCCGAGCGGTGAGCCGGCCGGTCAGCCCCTCGAGGTCGTACTCCACCTCGAGGGGCCCGAAGCAGGCCGCGCAGATCGATAACGGGTCCGCCGGATATCGGCGGCCGCACTCACGACAGACCAGGGCAGAGACGTTCTCCATGATGGGCGAGCCGGGCGGCGGCGACCGGCAGCGAAAAGCCTACTCGGCTTGACCTGCGCGTGTATCATCCCCGCCGTGCTGCCGACCGACTGGTTCGAGCGCCGCACATTCCATCACCAGCGGTTCAGCGACCTCCGAGCGCTGGCCAGGGCCAAGGAAGCCCAGGGGGTCACGGTCTCCGTGTGCATCCCCACGCTCAACGAGGAGGCCACCATCGGGCCGATCGTGGCGGCCATCCGCAAGGTGCTGATGCGCCGGCACGGGCTGGTGGATGAGCTGGTGGTCATGGACTCGGCGTCCGTGGACGCCACCGCACGATCGGCCGAGAAGGCCGGGGCGGTGGTGGTTCAGGATCGCGACGTCCTGCCGGACCTCGAGCCGTGGGGCGGCAAGGGTGAAGCCATGTGGAAGAGCCTGTTCGTCACCCGCGGACAGGTGGTTGCCTGGCTGGACGCCGACATCCAGGACTTCGATCCCCGGTTCGTGTACGGAGTGCTGGGCCCGATCCTCACCGACCCCGAGATCGGCTTCGTCAAGGCCTTCTACGAGCGTCCCCTCCAGAACGGCGGCCAGGTCTCGGAGGCGGGGGGAGGACGAGTGACCGAGCTCATGGCCCGGCCGCTGATCAACATGTTCTGGCCTCACCTGGCTCCGGTGATCCAGCCGCTCTCCGGTGAATGCGCCGGACGGCGGTCCCTGCTGGAACAGGTTCCCTTCTTCACCGGCTACGGAGTGGACCTGGGGATGCTGATCGACGTCGGCGAGCGGTTCGGGCTGCAGGCCATGGCCCAGGTCGACCTGGATCGCCGGGTCCATCGGAACCGGACCCTGGGAGAGCTCTCCCGGATGTCCTACGCGGTGCTCCAGGCAGCGGTCCGGCGACTGACGTCCTCGGGCCGGCTGTCGATGCCGGCGGGGCCCAGCCCCGGCCTGTTCCAGTTCGAGCGCGGACCGGAGGGAACGCGGATGGAGCCGGCCCTCATCGACGTCCGCGAGCGGCCACCGGCGATCACCATCGCCGGCTACGGTGCCGCTCGTTGAGGCGAGCGGCCGACCACTTCCCTCACCTCTCGCGGCCCCGGGTCCTGTACACGGACCTCGACGGAACGCTTCTCGGTCCGGGTGCTTCCCTGTTCGCCGCTCCCGGGGGCGGCCTCACCACCCGGGCCGCGGAAGCCGTCGCCGCACTTCATGCCGCCGGGATCCCACTGATCCCGGTCTCCGGAAGGACCGAGGGCCAGGTCCGCGAGGCGGCCCGGCTCCTGGGAGCGGAGGGGTTCATCGCGGAGCTGGGCGGGGTGATCGGGTTCGAGGATCGAGTGGAGCGATCGAACGGAGAGCATCGGGGTCGAGGGACGCCGGTGGAGGCCATGTTCCGCTCGGGGGCGCCGGGATTCCTCCTGGAAGCCTACCGGGGCCGGCTGGAGCCGCACGCTCCCTGGGCCCACGCCGAGCGACGGTGCACGATCCTGCTGCGTGGACTGGTGGACCCTGCCGAGGCCCGGGCCACGCTGGAGCGATCAGGCTACCGCTGGCTGGACCTGCTGGACAACGGGGTGATCGGGGGTACGTATCCAGGACTATCCGTCCCCGAGGTCCACGCGTATCACCTGGTGCCCCGAGGGATCGACAAGGCGTCCGCGGTGGCCCGAGACATGGAGCGGCGAAGACTCTCTCCCGCGGAGGCCGTGGCCGTGGGCGACTCGGAGTCGGACCTCTCACTGGCCCCGCACGTCGGTGCCGTGTTCATCGTTCGGAACGGAGCACCGGACGACGGTCCCGAGAACGCGTTCGTCACCGACGACGCCTATGGGGAAGGGTTCGCCGAGGTGGTGTC
>DAITPV010000285.1:0-3072 GCA_036833435.1 Actinomycetota bacterium
TCGCGGGAGAGTTCCTGGACCAGTTCGGCGAGCTTCCGGGTCTGGCCAAGCTGCTCGGACGGCTGGACGTGGCCGAGGAGAGCCCGGGCTCCGCGGCCTCGGCGGTGGAGTTCGCCCTGGAGGGCCTGCACCTGTCCCGCCGCCTGAACAAGGACGCCGCCGGAAGGGTGGGCGCCTCCACGTATTCGGCCCCCGGCGAGCCGGAGGCCCCCGAAGGCAAGTCCCCCTTCAGTCTCGACTGAGCAAGCAGGGGTTCCGCCCTCCGGCGTCGAACCATTCCCCCATGCGGAGACTCGCCGGCCTCGTCCTTGCGCTCGCCCTCGTCCTGGGGATCTCCCCGGGGCTGTCCGCCACCGCCGCGGAGGTCCTGATCGAGGACGACATCGTCATCACCTCGAGTGACGGCACCCCCATCCTGGCCACCCTGATGCTCCCGGCGGACGCCTCGGCGTCCAACCGGGTCCCCGCAGTGCTGGGGACCCACGGATGGGCCGGCAGCCGGTCCACGGCCCCCGGCGGGCTAACCCAAAGGCTGCTCGACAACGACTACGCCATCTTGACCTGGGACTCCCGAGGCTTCGGGGAGTCCGGCGGCGAGGCCAACGTGGGCTCCCCGGGCTTCGAGGTGGAGGACGCCAAGGCCCTGATCTCCTACCTGGCCGCCCGCCCCGAGATCAAGCTCGACCGGCCCGGCGACCCCCAGGTGGGGTGGATCGGAGGATCGAACGCGGCCGGCGTCCAGTTCAACACCGCGGCGGTGGATCGCCGGATCGACGCCATCGTCCCGGAGATCTCCTGGGGCGACCTGAACCAGGACCTCATGCCCAACGGGGTAACCAAGCAGACATGGGACGTCCTGCTGTACGGGGCGGGTCTGGCCACCGGAACCGCGCTGGGACTCCAGTCGCCGGCCGGACCGCAGACCGGGGCGATGGCCCCGGAGATCCACCAGGCCTTCGCCGAGACCATGGCGACGGGGACGACCAGCCAGGCGACCAAGGACTGGTTCGACTTCCGATCGACCACCACGCATTCCGCGGACATCAAGACTCCAACGCTGATCATCCAGGGAACCGTCGACGTCCTGTTCCCGCTCGAGGACGCCTTCGCCAACTACCTGAACATCCTGGGGAACGCCCCCGTCAAGCTGATGACGTACTGCTCCGGCCACACCCTGGCCGGGTGCGCGTATCCCGGAGGCGCATCCGGGTATCCGGGGGGCGCCAACGGCCGGCCTTCGATCTACGAGGACCGGATCGTCTCGTGGCTGGACCGGTACGTGAAGCGACTGAAGGTGGACACCGGGCCCAAGGTCGAGTGGCAGGCCCAGGACGGCCGGTACTACGGGGCCGGACGGTACCCGCTGCCGGGCACCAAGCTGTTCACCGGCCTGCCCATGACCACCGGCACGCTGGTGGGCCCCGGGACGACCGGCGGTGACGGGCCCTCCGACGGGAACCCGGCGGACGACTCGGAGCTAGGAGTCACCGCGGCCCGGCAAGTAGTGCTCGGTCCCCTGCGCAACACCAAGAACGTGTTGAGCATCCCCCGGGTCTCGCTGACCGGAACCGTCACCGGCCTCCAGGGCTTCGTGTTCCTCGAGCTGATCGACGTGGCGCCCGACGGCACCCGGGTCACCTTGGACGACCAGGTCATGCCGGTCGCGCTTCCCGGAGGCGCCGTCGATCGCACCGTCGACCTGCACGGAGTCTCCTGGCGCCTGCAGCCCGGCCACGTCCTCGAGCTGGAGATCACCACGGGGTCCGCGCAGTACTCCATCCCCCGCACCGGGCCGTATGCCGTGGACCTCACCGCCCAGCTCACGCTGCCGGCAGCCTGATCACCTGACATCGCCCACCCGTCGTAGGCTGGACGGGTGCGGATCCGGTACTCACGATGGGACGGAACCCAGAACCCCCTGGGCCCGGACCTCTCCGCGGCCGACCTCCTCGACGCGATGTCCGAGGACATCCTGTCCGGTGAAGGCGCCGAGAGCGCGCTGCAACGGCTCCTCCGGCGAGGGATGCGGGGGCGGTTCTCCGGTACGGACGCCCTGACCGCTCGGCTCCGGCAGGCCCGGCGGCGGGAGCAGGAGCGGCTGGACCTCGAGGGACCACTGGCCGAGATCGCCGAGCGGCTCGACGACATCCTCGAGCGCGAACGCACCACGCTGTCCTTCCGGACCGAGGAGGACGCCAGGATGCGCGAGGCGTTCCTCGACGCGCTACCTCCCGACCTGCCCGGAAAGCTCAACGAGCTCCGGGAGTACCGGTTCGTGGACCCCGAAGCCCAGCGGAAGTTCGACGAGCTGCTGGAGCACCTCACCGAGCAGGTCCTGGGGGCGTACTTCCGGAACCTGGCCTCGGGGATGAAGGACCTGTCGCCCGAGCAGATCCAGCGGATGAAGGACATGCTCGCCGAGCTCAACGCGATGATCGAGGCCAAGGAACGCGGCCAGCACAGCCAGGAGCAGTTCGACGAGTTCATGAATCGGTACGGGGACTTCTTCCCCGAGAACCCCAAGACGCTCGAACAGCTCCTCGAGGCCATGGCCCGGAGGATGGCGGCGCTCAGCCGCCTGATGGCATCCCTGTCACCCGAGCGGCGCCGGGAGCTGGAGGAGCTGGCCCGCCAGGTCATGGGAGACCTGGACCTGGCGTTCGAGGCCGATCGCCTGGCGTCCCACCTTGCCGGGATGTTTCCCCAGATGCCGTGGGACGAGCCCGCGCTGGCCGGCGGCGAGGACGCCATGCCCCTGGAGGCCACGGTCGGGGCCCTGGAACGCCTCCACGACTTCGAGGACCTGGAGCGGTCGATGCGCGGGGACTACGCCGGAGCATCGATGGACGACGTCGACGAGGAAGCCCTGCGCCGGACCCTGGGCGAGGAAGCGGTCGCCGACCTCCGCCGGCTCAAGGAGGTGGAGCGTGCCCTGGAGCAGGCCGGGCTGATCGCCCGGAACCGCGGTCGGGTGGAGGTCACCCCGCGCGGAGCCCGGAAGCTCGGTGAGCGAGCCCTGTCCAGGGTGTTCGAGCGGCTACGCCGGGATCGCGAGGGAACCCACGACGCCCG
>DAITPV010000286.1:0-3049 GCA_036833435.1 Actinomycetota bacterium
GGAAGGGCGAGTACGAGCGGCTCCTCAAGGACCTGGCGGGGAAGGGGTTCGCCCGGGCCCGGATCGACGGTGAAGTGCGCGAGCTGTCCGAGCCCATCCGCCTCGAGCGCCATTACAAGCACACCATCGAGGTGGTGGTGGACCGGCTGGTGGCCAAGCAGGACATCCGCCGCCGGGTGGCCGATTCCGTGGAGACGGCCCTGGGTCTCACTGAAGGGCTGGTGTCGCTGGCGGTGCAGACCGACGGCAAGGAGGAGACGGTCACGTTCTCCCAGAAGCTGGCCTGCCCCTACGACAACCTGTCCTTCGACGAGCTGGCTCCCCGGAACTTCTCGTTCAACTCTCCGTACGGGGCCTGCGCCACCTGTGACGGGTTGGGGACCCGCCTGGAGGTGGACCCCGCGCTGGTGGTTCCCGACCCGGACCTGTCGATCGCCGAGGGCGCCGTGGCCCCGTGGGCCTCCACGCGGACCAAGTACTGGACCCGGGTGCTGACGGCCTCGGCGGAGGCGCACGGGTTCTCCCTGGACACGCCGTGGCGCCGGCTGCCGACGTGGGCCAAAGACGTGGTGCTGTACGGCTCCGACGAGGAGATCCACATCCGCTATCGCAACCGGTACGGACGGGTTCGCTCGTATCACACCACCTACGAGGGCGTGATCTCCAACGTGGAGCGGCGGCACGACGAGACCGACTCCGACTATGCGAGGCAGCGATACGAGCAGTACATGCGGGAGGTGCCGTGCCGGGCGTGCAAGGGCGCTCGTCTCCGTCCCGAGACGCTGGCGGTGACGGTTGGCGAACTGAACATCGCCGAGCTCACCGGGATGTCGGTGGACCGGACGCTCGGATTCCTCGAGGAGCTCCAGAGCCGGATGTCCGACCGGGAGAACATGATCGCCGAGCGGCTCCTCAAGGAGATCCGGGCCCGGCTGGGGTTCCTGGTCGACGTGGGCCTGGATTACCTCACGCTGAGCCGGGCCGCTGGGACGCTGGCCGGCGGCGAGGCGCAGCGGATCCGGCTGGCCACTCAGATCGGCTCGGGCCTGGTCGGGGTGCTGTACATCCTGGACGAGCCCTCGATCGGGCTGCACCAGCGGGACAACCGCCGTCTGATCGACACGCTCCTCCGGCTGCGGGACCTGGGCAACACCCTGATCGTGGTGGAGCACGACGAGGCCACGATCCGAACCGCCGACTGGATCGTGGACATCGGACCGGGGGCCGGGGAGGCCGGAGGCGAGATCGTGTACGCCGGCCCGGTGGCCGGCATCCTCGAGGAGGACCGGTCGATCACCGGGGAGTACCTGGCCCGGCGCCGGGAGATCCCCGTTCCCCATACCCGTCGCCGGCCCAGCGCCCGGAAGCTCCAAGTTCGGGGCGCCGCGGAGCACAACCTCAAGCGGATCGACGTGGTCTTCCCCCTCGGCTTGTTGATCTGCGTGACCGGGGTGTCCGGGTCGGGGAAGTCCACGCTGGTGGAGGACGTGGTCCACCGGGCCCTGCAGGCCAAGGTCAACCGATCGAGGATCGTTCCCGGGAAGCACCGGCGCCTGATGGGCTGGGAGGAGATCGACAAGGTCGTGCACGTCGACCAGTCGCCGATCGGACGGACCCCCCGGTCGAATCCCGCCACGTACACGGGGGTGTTCGATCACGTCCGGAAGCTGTTCTCCCAGACCTCCGAAGCTCGGGTCCGCGGCTATCTCCCGGGGCGATTCTCGTTCAACGTGCGAGGAGGGCGATGCGAGGCCTGCGCCGGCGACGGGCAGATCAAGATCGAGATGCACTTCCTGCCGGACGTCTACGTCACGTGCGAGCAGTGCAAGGGCGCGCGGTACAACCGTGAGACCCTGTCGGTGAAGTTCAAGGGCCGCGCCGTCGCGGACGTGCTGGCCATGAGCGTGGATCAGGGCCTGGAGTTCTTCCGGAACATCCCGGTGATCGCCCGGCACCTGCAGACGCTGTCCGACGTGGGCCTGGGGTACATCAAGCTCGGGCAGCCGGCGCCCACGTTGTCCGGAGGGGAGGCCCAGCGAGTGAAGCTGGCCTCGGAGCTGTCCCGGCGGGCCACCGGGCGGACCTTCTACATCCTCGACGAGCCCACCACCGGACTGCACTTCGACGACGTGCGGAAGCTCCTCTCGGTTCTGGAGCGGCTGGTGGAGGCGGGCAACACGGTGGTGGTGATCGAGCACAACCTGGACGTGGTCAAGACCGCGGACTGGATCATCGACCTGGGGCCCGAGGGTGGGGACGCCGGCGGCGAGGTGGTGGCCACGGGGTCGCCGGAGGACATCGCCGCGCATCCCACCTCCTACACCGGCCGGTTCCTCGCGGATGTCCTGCACTCGCCCGAGCCCGTGGCGGCGCGAGCGTGATACAAAGCACCCCCGTGCTGAGGAAGCTGTCGTTCGCCCTGTCCGGAGTGGCCCTCCTGGTCTCGGCCTGCGGAGGGCAGGAGATCGTGGTCCGGGCCCAGGAGCCCGCGGAGGCCGCGTTCTTCACCCAGGTTGTCGACCCGGAGGCCAACTCCGGGGTCGGCGTCTCCATCACCTCCGACGTGGACGGCAACCCACATCTGATCTACCTGTCGTTCGAGGAAGAGCTTCCCGCCGGTGAGCCGGCGCCTCCGCCGGATCCCCTGGCGCCGGTCCTCCCGGCGGTGCAGCACGCCCACCTGGTGGGCGACATCTGGACCCACAGCACCGTCTTCCAGGAAGCCCCGGTGGCCCCCGAGGATGTCACCGCCGTCTCCGTCGATGCGGACGGCATCCATCACGTCGTGTGGACTCAGGGCGGCGCGTTGATGTACTCGACGAACGCGGAGGGCGAGTTCTCCGAGCCCGAGGAGGTGGCGCCCACCGGAGTGGCCGGACCGTCGATCTGGGCCGACGAGGGAGGCGTTCCGTACGTGGCGTTCTACGAGAACCTCGACGATCCGGAAGGCCCCGCGGCGCTGGTCCGGGTGGCCACCCCGTCCGCGCAGGGCTGGGACGTGGAGACCGCCGCGGAGTCCGACGGGGCCGACCCCCAGAGCACCGCCATC
>DAITPV010000287.1:0-3046 GCA_036833435.1 Actinomycetota bacterium
CAGCACCGGAGCACGCCGGGGCCCTGGAGGAGCTGGCGGCGAGGCTGGAGATCCCCATCGCCCGTCTGGGAGAGACCGGCGGCCCCCGGATGGTGTTCGGTGAGGAGTTCGAGGTGACGGTGGCCGAGGCGCGCCACGTACACGAGTCCACGATCCCGTCACTCGTTCTCCGGGCCGCGGGGTAGCCCGATGGTATCCTCGGGACACGTGAGCGGGGAATCTCCCAGGGAGGCGTGCGGGCTCTTCGGAGTCTGGGCGCCCGGCGAGGAGGTCGCTCGCCTCACCTACTTCGGCATCTACGCGCTGCAGCACCGCGGCCAGGAGTCTGCGGGGATCGCCGTCTCCGACCGTCAGAACATCCTGGTGTATCGGGAGCTTGGCCTGGTCTCCCAGGTCTTCGACGAAGGGACGCTGGCCACCCTCCAGGGAGACCTGGGGATCGGCCACACCCGGTACTCCACCACCGGGTCCACCACCTGGGAGAACGCCCAGCCCTCGTTCAAGACCGACGGGAGGCGCGGGCTGGCCCTCGGGCACAACGGGAACCTGACGAACACCGGCGACCTCGCGGCCCGGGTGGGGAGCAAGGGCCCGGCGTCCACCGACTCGGACCTGGTGGCCACGCTCCTGTCCCGGGAGGACTCGGACCTGGAGACCGCGGCGATGCGGATCTTGCCCACCCTCCAGGGGGCGTTCTCGTTCGTGATGATGGACGAGCGGACCGTTCTGGGGGCTCGCGACCCGCACGGGCTCCGCCCGCTGGCCATCGGCCGGCTGGGCGACCAGGGCTTCGTCCTGGCTTCGGAGACCGCGGCCCTGGACATCGTGGGCGCCACGTACGTGCGGGAGGTGGAGCCCGGCGAGCTGGTGATGATCGACGACCGCGGCCTGCGGTCGGCGAGGTTCGCCGACAGTCCACGCTCGGCCCTGTGCCTGTTCGAGTTCGTCTACCTGGCTCGCGCCGACTCCCGCCTGTACGGACGCACGGTGCACGAGGCCCGGCGGGAGATGGGCCGCCGGCTGGCCACGGAGGCCCCGGCCCCCGGAGACATGGTGGTCCCCGTGCC
Organism: Actinomycetota bacterium; assembly: GCA_036833435.1. Lineage (GTDB taxonomy): Bacteria > Actinomycetota > UBA4738 > UBA4738 > CALAEC01 > DAITPV01. The sequence continues at coordinate 1,068 of DAITPV010000287.1, forward strand.
GGACACCGCGACCTCGGCCGCGCAGGGGTTCGCCGAGGCGTCCGGGATCCCGTACGGGGAGGGGCTCATCAAGAACCGGTACGTGCACCGCACGTTCATCGAGCCCACGCCGGGGCTCCGCCAGCGCGGGGTGCGGCTGAAGCTGAACCCGCTGGTCGAAGCCATCCGGGGCAAGCGGCTGGCGGTGGTCGACGACTCCATCGTCCGGGGCACCACCACCCGGCAGATCGTGCACATGCTGCTGGAAGCCGGAGCCAGTGAGGTCCACTTGCGGATCACCAGCCCACCGATCCGGTGGCCGTGCTTCTACGGGATCGACATGTCCACCCGGGAGGAGCTGGTGGCCGCCAGCATGCACGTCGAGGAGATCCGAGAGTTCATCGGGGCGGACTCGCTGGCCTACCTCTCGCTCCCATCGCTGGTGGAGTCCACCGGCGCCCCGGCCGACACGTTCTGCCGGGCGTGCTTCGACGGCCGGTATCCGATCCCTATCCCGGAGCTCGCTTCGAAGCACCTGCTCGAGCAGGAGTAGGCGCCGTGGTGGAGCCGTCGGGCGCCTACCGCCGCGCCGGCGTCGACCTCGAGGCGGCCAGGGACGCCGTCGCCCGGATCGCCGACCTGGCCCGAAGTGCCACCCGTCCCGAGGTCGTGGGAGGCATCGGCGGGTTCGCCGGTCTGTTCCGCTTGGACGGGGGACGGCTCCTGGTCGCGGCCACGGACGGGGTGGGGACCAAGGTGGAGCTGGCCAGGCAGGCCGACCGCTTCGACACCGTGGGGATCGACCTGGTGGCCATGTGCGCGAACGACGTGGTGTGCACCGGAGCCGAGCCCCTGTTCTTCCTGGACTACCTGGCCACTGGCCGCCTGGATCCCGCCCACGCCGCCCAGGTCGTGGGAGGGGTGGCCGAGGGGTGCCGGCGGGCGGGATGCGCCCTCCTGGGTGGAGAGACCGCCGAGCACCCCGGGCTCTTCGAGGAGGGTCGTTTCGACCTGGCGGGGTTCTGTGTGGGGATCGTCGAGGAGGAGGCCCTGCTTGGGCCCAGCCGGGTCCGGGAAGGGGACGTCCTGGTCGGCCTGGCCTCGACGGGTCTGCACTCGAACGGCTTCAGCCTGGTCCGGCGGCTCCTCGAGGACCGAGGGATGGCCCTGACGAGCACCCCAGACGGGCTGGATCGACCCCTGGCCCAGCTCCTCCTGGAGCCCACGGCGATCTACGTTCCGGCCGTCCTGGAGGCCGCTCGGGGAGGGCTCGTTCGCGCCGCGGCGCACGTGACCGGAGGGGGCTTGATGGAGAACGTGCCCCGGGCCCTGCCGGAGGGCCTGGGGGCGGAGCTCGACCGGAGCTCCTGGGAGATCCCTCCGGTGTTCACGTTCCTGACCTCGCTTGCCGATATGGAGACAGAAGAGGCTGCGTGGACGTTCAACTTGGGGCTCGGGATGGTGCTGGTGGTCGCCCCGGAGGCGGCGGACGCCGTGGTGTCCGCGCTCGGGACTCGGGAAACCAACGCAGCGGTGGTGGGTCAGGTGACAAGGGGCAAAGGCCTGACCCTGAGGTGAGCGCTCGGGTCGGCACCCTTCGGGGGTTCGAGCCGCCCGAGCTGAAAGAGGTCCAGCACCGCCGCCGGCAGCTGTTCGGGCTCGTCCTCGCGGTGTTCGTGGTGGTGGCCGGGGCCATCGTGGTGTTCTCATTCGCCTCGGAGCAGTTCCTCGGCCGGCCGATCAGGATCTTCGACTTCGGGATCCTCCGGATCGCTTTCGTGGTCCTTGCCCTGGCGTTCGCCGCGTACGTCTGGGAACGGGAGCGCCGGCTCACCCGGTTGGAGCACGCGCTGATCGAGGAGCGGGTCCTGTCGACCGCCCTGTCGAATCGGGTGCGGGAGCTGTCCGCCATCTCCCGGGCGGGTCGCGCGGTGGCGTCGACGCTGTCCCTGGAGGACGTCCTGGAGCTGATCCTGGGATCCGCCCAGGAGCTCCTGGGA
>DAITPV010000288.1:0-3045 GCA_036833435.1 Actinomycetota bacterium
GGACCGGATGGACACCCATCTCCTGACCGCCGAGCGCCTCCGGGCCCGAAGCGCGGAAGAGGGGCAGGAGGCTCAGGCCACCCGGTCCGAGCCCGCGCGCCGGCCCCGGACCCCGCTGCATCCCGAGCCCAAGCCGGAGCCCAAGGCCGACACCCGGCCCAAGCCGGAGCTGGCGAAGCCGGCCAGGCCTGTGCTCGGACCGCTGCTCGACCTCTCGAGCCTTCAGGAGACCGAAAGCCATGCGCAGCGCGAGGACGAGGTTACGAAGCCCGCGCTACCGGACACCACCGCGCCGGCGATTCCGCCGGTCGCGACCGCCGCGAACGGTTCGGTGGGTGCCCCCCGGCCTGCGCTCGCGGCTTCCGTCGGACCCACGCCGGAAACCCCGGTGATCGAGGCCTCGGCCGAAACGCCGGGGGATGGGAGTCTCGCTGCCGAAGGATCCGACGGGTCGGCGGGGACAACTCCTGAGGCGCCCGTCCCGCAGTCGCGGAACGAGCGCGAGGTCGACCGCATCGCCCTGGCGCGGGAGTTCAGCCGGCTGCAGTCGGATGAGTTCGGGGGAGGGAAGTAGGGTGCCCGACACCAAGGATCTCGGCGAGGTCCTGGTCGATGAGGGCCTGATCACCACCGACCAGCTGGCCACGGCGAGCGCCGAGCAGGAGCGTGTGGGTCGTTCGCTCGGCAGAGTGCTGATCGACCTCGGGCTGATCAAGGAGCCGGAGCTGGTCTCCGCGCTGGCGGCACAGATCGGGCTCGAGTTCGTCGATCTCAACGAGCGTCAGATCGACCCCCAGGCGGCCAGCCTGATCAGCGACCAGGTGGCCCGCCGGTATCGTGCGCTGCCGATCGGCTTCGAGAACGACCGGCTGATCGTGGCCATGTCCGATCCGGCCAACGTGTTCGCCCTGGACGACATCCGGACCATTACCGGGATGGAAGTGAAGCCCGTGGTGGCCACCGCCGCGGACGTCGAAGGTGCCATCCGCAAGTACGGCCAGTTCGACCAGTCCGTGGAGGACATCGCCAGCGAGGCGGCGTCCCAGGCCGGCGACTCGGCCCAGGACCTGGAGAACATGGCCGCGGCGGTGGAAGAGGCTCCCATCGTCAAGCTGGTCAACATGCTGATCACGCAGGCGGTGTCCGAGCGGGCCTCTGACATCCACGTGGAGCCGGCGGAGCGGGACATCCGGATCCGGTACCGGATCGACGGCGTCCTCCACGAGGTCATGCGCTCGCCGAAGAACATCCAGAACGGGCTGATCTCCCGCCTGAAGGTCATGGCCGACATCAACATCGCGGAACGCCGGGTCCCTCAGGACGGGCGGGTCGGCCTGGTGGTGGGCGGCAAGGCCGTCGACCTCCGGGTGGCCACGCTGCCGACGGTGTTCGGAGAGAAGGTCGTGATCCGGATCCTCGACAAGTCCAGCGTGCTGCTCAAGCTGGACGACCTGGGGTTCTCCGAAGGCTCGTATCTCCGGTACGAGTACGGGTTCCGGAAGCCGTACGGCACCATCCTGGCCACGGGACCGACGGGATCGGGAAAGTCCACGACCCTGTACGCGACCCTGAACATCATCAACACCCCCGACCGCAACATCATCACGGTGGAGGACCCGGTCGAGTACCGACTCCCGGGCGTGAACCAGATGCAGGTCAACACCCGCGCGGGACTGACGTTCGCCTCGGCACTCCGGTCCATCCTCCGGGCGGACCCCGACGTCGTCCTGATCGGGGAGATCCGCGACCACGAGACGGCCCTGATCGCCATGGAGGCGGCCCTCACCGGCCACCTGGTGCTGTCCACGCTGCACACCAACGATGCGCCCTCGTCGATCACCCGGCTGATCGAGATGGGCGTGGAGCCCTACCTGGTGGCTTCGGCCGTGGACAGCGTGGTGGCCCAGCGCCTGGCTCGCCGGCTGTGCGACCACTGCAAGCAGGCCTACAAGCCGACCGACGCGGAGCTGGAGCAGTCCGGCTTCCCCGAAGACAGCTGGAAGTCCGTGGAGAAGCTCTACCGACCCGAGGGCTGCTCTCGATGCGCCAAGACGGGGTACCGGGGACGGGTGGGCCTCTACGAGGTGATGACGATGACCGAAGACGTCGAGCTCATGGCGGTGGAGCGCCGGTCCTCCGACGACATCCGACGGCTGGCCGTCGATCAGGGCATGGCCACGCTCCGGGAGGACGGGCTGATCAAGGCACAGGCGGGACTGACGTCCCTCGAGGAGATCTTCAGGGTGGTGGCGTAGATGAGTATGACGGCTGAACGAGACCGAACCGATGTCCCCGTGGGGGAGCTGCTCGAGAAGGTCATCGAGCGGAAGGCATCGGACCTGCACATGACCTCCGGCTCCCGACCGGTGATCCGGCTGCACGGGACCCTGGTTGCCCTGGAGGAGTATCCGGAGCTGACGCCCGAGATGCTCCAGCGGATGGTGTACGCCATCCTCACCCAGAAGCAGCGGGAGACGCTGGAGCAGAACCTCGAGCTGGACCTGTCGTACGCACTCCCTGGCAAGGGACGGTTCCGGGTGAACGTGTACTACCAGCGGGACTCCCTGGGTGCAGCGTTCCGGATGATCCCCTTCGAGATCAAGTCCGTCGCGGACCTGGGTCTGCCTCCCCAGATCGAGGATTTCGCCCGGCTGCGTCGGGGGATGGTCTTGGTCACCGGGCCGACCGGATCCGGGAAGTCGACGACGCTGGCCGCGCTGGTCGACGTGGTGAACAGCGAGCGGGACGAGCACATCATGACCGTGGAGGACCCCATCGAGTTCCTCCACAACCACAAGCGGTGCATCGTGAACCAGCGGGAAGTGGGGCACGACACCCTGTCGTTCGCCGATGCCCTGAAGCACGTGCTTCGCCAGGACCCCGACGTGATCCTGGTCGGTGAGATGCGCGATCTGGAGACCATCTCCACTGCGCTGACCGCGGCGGAGACCGGTCACCTGGTGTTCGCCACACTGCACACCCAGGACGCGCCTCAGACGATCGACCGGATCATCGACGTGTTCCCGCCCTTCCAGCAGCAGCAGA
>DAITPV010000289.1:0-3036 GCA_036833435.1 Actinomycetota bacterium
AGGGTGTCGGCGGGCAGGCGCTGACCCGGGCGGGCCGGGCTGCGGGTGGGCACCTGATTGGCTAGCGTGCCTCCTGTCAGCCGTCCGGAGGTGGTCGACACGTGAGCGAAGAGAAGCCCCAGAACATCGCGGCCCTGTTGGAGGAACGGCGGGTGATCGAGCCGTTCCCCGAGTTTCAGGCCGCCGCGCTGGTGGGCGACGAGGGCATCTACGCCCGGGCCGACGAGGACGTCGAGGGCTTCTGGGCCGAGCAGGCCGGCCAGCTGACGTGGTCCCGGGAATGGGACACCGTGATGTCCTGGAACCCTCCGTGGGTCAAGTGGTTCGAGGGCGGGCGGCTCAACGTCTCGGTGAACTGCCTGGACCGGCACGTGGAGACCGCCCCGGACCGGGTGGCGTACTACTGGGAAGGCGAGCCGGGGGACCGCCGAACGATCACCTACCGGGAGCTCAAGGAAGAGGTGTGCTGGTTCGCCAACGCCCTTCGCTCCTTGGGGGTCCGGAAGGGCGACCGGGTGGCCATCTACCTGGGCATGCTGCCGGAGCTGCCCGTGGCCATGCTGGCCTGTGCCCGGATCGGGGCCCCGCATTCCGTGGTGTTCGGCGGTTTCGCTTCGGAGGCCCTCCGTGACCGGATCAACGACGCGGAAGCCCGGGTCCTGATCACCGCGGACGGGGGGTGGCGCCGCGGGCAGGTCGTGCCCCTGAAGCAGAACGCCGATCGGGCCCTGGAGGAGACGCCGTCGATCGAGAGGGTCGTGGTGGTCAAGCGGATCGGCGAGGACGTGCCGTGGACCGACGGCCGGGACCTCTGGTACCAGGACGCCGTCGCGGGCCAGCCGGCCGAAGCCGAGCCGGAAGAGATGGACGCCGAGGATCCCCTGTACATCCTGTACACCAGCGGAACCACCGGGAAGCCCAAGGGGATCCTCCACACCACCGGCGGGTACTTGACCGGCGTGGCCGCCACTCACCGCCTGATCTTCGACATCCACCCGGAGACCGACGTGTACTGGTGCGCCGCGGACGTGGGCTGGGTGACCGGGCACTCGTACATCGTGTACGGGCCGTTGGCCAACGGGACCACGGGGATCATGTACGAGGGAGCTCCGGACTTCCCCGACAAGGACCGGTGGTGGGACATCGCCGAGCGGTACGGCGCCACGATCCTGTACACGGCCCCCACGGCGATCCGGGCGTTCATGAAGTGGGGACCCGAGTACCCGCAGAAGCACGACCTGTCCTCACTCCGCCTGCTGGGGTCGGTGGGCGAGCCGATCAATCCCGAGGCCTGGATGTGGTACTTCGCCAACATCGGCGGGGAGCGGTGCCCGGTGGTGGACACCTGGTGGCAGACGGAGACCGGCATGATCCTGATCACTCCACTGCCCGGCGTCGTCCGGCTCAAGCCGGGCTCGGCCACCCGCCCGTTCCCCGGCATCGAGCCCGACATCCTCGACGAGCGGGGGAATTCCGTCCCTCCGAACACCGGCGGCTCCCTGGTCCTCCGACGTCCGTGGCCGGCGATGTTCCGGACGATCTATGGGGATCCGGACCGGTACGTGGAGCAGTACTTCTCGCGTTTCGGGCCCGACGTCTACGTGACCGGAGACGGGGCCAAGCGTGACGAGGACGGCTACTTCTGGCTCCTCGGACGGATCGACGACGTGATGAACGTGGCCGGGCACCGGCTCTCGACGTACGAGATCGAGTCGGCCCTGGTGGACAACGACGCGGTGGCCGAGGCAGCGGTGGTGTCCCGTCCGGATCCGGACGTGGGGGAAGCCATCGTTGCCTTCGTGACCCTCAAGTCCGGGCGAGAGGGCGACGAGGCGGTGATCGCCGAGCTTCGCGAGCACGTCGCCGGGAAGATCGGCAAGATCGCCCGGCCGCACGGGATCATCCTCACCGACGACCTTCCCAAGACTCGCTCCGGGAAGATCATGCGCCGGCTGCTCCGGGACGTGGCCAACGGCCGGGACCTCGGCGACGTCACCACTCTGGCCAACGCCGAGGTGGTCGACGAGATCAGGGATCTGGCCACCGCCCGGCCCGTAGAGGAGTAGCCGCCCTCAAGTTCGGCCCGCCCACGCCGAAGATTCTGATGTGGGCCAGATGGCCGAGGGCGCGCACGTCCAATCGAGACCTCGAGGCTTCCGCGCGCTGACGCGTCGGGCCGGCCGGGCCCTGCCCCTGTCCCTGAAGGTCGCTCTGCCTGCGCTCGTCCTGGCCGTGGCGGCCTCGCTGGTGATCGGGTCGATGCTGGCGCGGCACACCCGACAGGCGTTCCTCGACTCCGTGGGCGAGCAGCAGCAGCTGGTCGCTCTCCTGGTGGCCTCCCAGTACGAGGACAAGGAGCCCGATCCCGCGGAGATGTCCGAGTTCCTGAACGACCTGCGGTTCTCTTCGCCGCTCCTGGTCAGCATCCGGGTGTACCGGTCGGAGGGGGGGCGGCGAGTGGTGTGGGCAACCGCCGAGTCGGATGTTGCCGGAGGGCGGCTCCCCGAGCAGGTGTTCCCGGTGGGAACCACCAGGCAGCCCGCCTGGGTGGGGATCACCATGTCCACGGCAGACCTGGACCGCGCTCTTGCCGACGCCCGGTCGAACCTCAACTCGGTGATCCTCCTGGTGAGTGTGTTCGCCCTGGTGGGGTGGAGCGCGATCTTCTACGTGTTCATCTTCCGGCGGGCCGGACGGCTGGCTCGCGCAGCCCGGCGGGTGGCCGGCGGCGATCTCTCCGTCCGGCTGCCCGAGGGAGCCGGCCCCGCCGGACGCGACGCGCTGTCCAACGTGGCTCGAGAGTTCGACCACATGCTCCGGTCCCTGGACGACCGCACCCGGGAGCTCGCGGAGGCCGAGGCTCGATACCGCAACCTCGTGGAGCTCCTCCCGGTGGTCACCTACGTGGCGGCGTACGGGGAAGAGGGCCGGTGGCTGTACATCAGCCCTCAGATCGAGGCGCTGCTGGGCTACACACCAGAGGAGTGCCTCGACGTGTGGCCGAACGTGCGCCGGCCGTACTCATTCCTGCTGACC
>DAITPV010000290.1:0-3033 GCA_036833435.1 Actinomycetota bacterium
GGTGGGACGGTGACCCGGGTCAGCGCCGACGGCCAGCCGGGTCAGCCCATCAGGGTGGGCGCGGATGCATCCGACCTGGCGGTGGGTCCCGAGGGCGTGTGGGTCGCCGACCGGGAGGGAGGAACGGTTGTACGGATCGACCCCGTCACCGACCGCACCGATCCGCCCATCCCGATGCCGGGACCGGTGTCGGCGATCGGCGTGGACGCCGAGACCGGCGAGGTTTGGGCGTACTTGGACTGACCGGCTAGGGGTGCTGGCTGCTGACCGAGATGATCTCTCCGGTCATGTACGACGAGTAGTCGCTGGCCAGGAACACGATGACGTTGGCCACCTCCCAGGGCTCCGCGGCCCGGCCGAAGGCCTCCTTGGTGACCAGGTCGTCCAGGACGTCCTCGTCCATCACCTTCTTCAGGAACGGGTGCATGGCCAGGCTGGGAGCCACCGCGTTGACCCGAACACCAGCTGGAGCCGCTTCGATCGCCGCTGTCCTGGTCACGGCCATGATCCCCGCCTTGGCAGCTCCGTAGTGGGCCTGGCCGGCCTGGGCTCGCCAGCCCAGCACCGACGACACGTTCACGATCACCCCCGACCGGCGAGGGAGCATGTGCCGAAGTGCCGCCCGGGTACACCGGAGCGTGCCGGTCAGCGACACGCCGATCACCGTGTCCCACTGCTCGTCGGTCATGTCCACGATCTCGGCGGTTCCGCCAAGTCCCGCGTTGTTCACGGACACGTCCAGCGAGCCGTACTCGGCGACGGCCGCGTCGAACAGTCGCTGGACGTCCTCCTCGACGGTAACGTCGCACCGCACCGCGACCGGCATCGTCCCGGTGATCTCCTTGAGCTGCTCGGCGGCCTCCGAGAGACGGCGCTCGTGGATGTCACCGATGGCCAGGCGGGCACCCTCCTCGGCGGCTCGACGGGCGGTGGCGAACCCGATCCCCGCTCCCGCCGCCGCGGTGACCAGGACCGATTTCCCCTCCAGCAGGCCGTGGGCGCTCGGGTACGAGGGAACGTCAGCCATTGGCGGCATCTTCTCGAAGGTGAGCGGCCACCGTGGCGCGATGCTCCGCGGCCGTCCCGTACGCGGATTCCAGGGCCTTGGCCCGCTTCAGCCACAGATGCAGGTCGTGCTCCCAGGTGAACCCGATCCCTCCGTGACACTGCAGCGCCTCGGCGCCCGCCAGAGCGGCAACGTCGGTCGCGTGCGCCTTGGCCACTGCCGCAGCGACGTAGCGATCCGGCAGCGACCGGGCCAGCGCATAGGCCGCCGACCACGTCGCCGACCGTGACGACTCGAGGAGGACGTACACCGACGCCAGCTTGTGCTGCACCGCCTGGAACGAGCCCACCGGGCGGCCGAACTGCTGGCGATCCTTGACGTGAGTCACGCTCATTTCAAGCAGCCGGAGACCGATCCCGTTGAGCACCCCTGCCGTGGCCACCGCTCCCCGAGCGAACCCGTCCTCCGCCACCTCCCCCATCCGCGTCGAGGCCGACGTCTCCGCCTCAACCGCGAACAGGCGTCGCGCTCGGTCCTCAGTCGGGACCGCGGTGCTCTGGAATCCGTCCGCCGGGACGACGTGGAGGTCACCCTCCTGCTCGAGCAGCAAGAGATCCGCGACGTCGGCATCGGAGACGAACGGAGCTCCGCGGAGCTGAACGGCAGCAACGGCCTCACCCTGGGCGATCCGAGGCAGCCACTCCTTCTTCTGCACGTCGGTTCCGGCTTCCGCGAGGAGCGGAGCGGCCACCGCCACCGTGTCGACCAGCGGCTCGGGGAGTGCCGCTCGACCGGCTTCCTCCAGGATCAAGGCCAGGTCCACCTCGTCGCCCGCTGCGCCGCCGTGCTCTTCGGGAACGGTGAGCCCCAAGAGCCCGACCTCGCCCAACGTTCGCCACACGCCGGGGTCCCGCGGCTTGCCGTCCCACAGCTCGCGGAGACGGGACGGCGATGACTCCTTCTCGAACAGGTCGCGGGCCATGTCCCGGAGGGCGTATTGCTCGGGCGAGAAATCGAAGTCCATTCTCAGTCTCGCGGCAGTCCCAGGACCCGCTCGGCCACGATGTTCCGCTGGATCTCGCTCGTGCCCGCGTAGATCGTCGCGGCTCGAGCGAACCAGTACCGCGAGTTCCACCCGGTCGCGTCCGCCACCGGCGCGTCGTCGGAGAGCGCCTCGCCGTACGGTCCCAGAAGATCGCGGCCGGTCTCGTAAAGATCCCGCTCGAGCTCCGACCATAGGAGCTTGGTGACGCTGGCCTCCGAACCGAGCGACTCACCTCTGGCCAGGCGGGTCAGGGTCCGGAGCGTGTAAGCCCGGTACGCCTCGGCCCGGACGTACAGCTTCGCCAGGGTGTCGGCGGTCACGGGGTCCCGGTCCAGACCACGCGCTCGGGCCACCGCCGCGAGCTCGCGAACGTCGCGCAGGTATGTGGCGGCCGGCGCAGCCGGAGAATCGCGCTCGAACCCCAGGATGGCCAGGGCCACGGTCCATCCCGCGTTCACTTCCCCGATCACGTTCTCGGCCGGGACCCGGACTCCGGTGAAGAACACCTCGGCGAACCCTGCGTGGCCGTCCACCTGGATGATGGGCCGTGCCTCCACACCTTCGGAGCGCATGTCGATGCCCAGCACCGTGATGCCTCGGTGTCGCTCGGCCTCCGGCTCGGTGCGCACCAGCGCGAAGATCCAGTCGGCAAACGGGCCGTACGAGGTCCAGATCTTCTGCCCGTCCACAACCCACTCATCGCCGTCTTGGACGGCCTTGGTTCGAAGACCGGCCAGGTCGCTCCCAGCCTCGGGCTCGGAGAATCCCTGCGACCAGATCACCTCGGCGGACAGGATCCCCGGCAGCCACCGGCTGCGCTGCTCGTCGGTCCCGTGAGCCATGAGCGCCGGGCCAAGGAGGTTGTGGCCTACCACGGTGATCCGTTCGGGACCGCCGGCCAGGAGGTACTCCTCCTCGAAGACGGCCTGGTGGACCACGTCCAGCCCCCGGCCTCCGTACTCCTCCGGCCACCGGATGGCCC